>JANMPF010000350.1:0-4577 GCA_031369725.1 Rhodobiaceae bacterium
TGCGAAGGCGTGTTCCTGATTCATTGGTGCCACATAATCGAGGCGATCGAAATACGGAACAGCCTGCAGATAGGTTTTGTACTCGATCAGCTTTTCGGTGCCGCGATGGAGCAAACCGATATGCGGGTCAACACGGGTGACGACCTCGCCATCGAGTTCAAGGACAAGGCGCAAAACGCCATGCGCTGCCGGATGCTGCGGACCGAAGTTGAGCGTAAAGTTGCGGACAGCGGCTTCAGTCATGGGTGAAACGCGCAAGTAGTGAGTAGTGAGTGGTGAGTAGTGGTCATATCAAGTGCCTGCCGCTTTCCGCTGTATTGAGCGGATGAGCGAGCGTAACATGCGCCCCAATTCATCTGATTGTTCCAGCAGACCATCAATTTGTTTTCTCTCCACCAATCCAACACGTTCAGAAAGCAATAAATGCGTTTCAGTTTCTTTTAGCGATCCTTGAGCAATTCGTAAAAACTGGACAAATGAACCACGATTTTCCCTGCCATAGCCCTCCGCAACGTTCGCCGCAATGGAAGCGGAACTTCTGCGCATCTGGCTTGTCATGCCATACATTTCTTCGCGTGGGAAACCTCGCGATAACCTGTAGACATCTTCAGCAATTTGCATCGCCGACTGCCAAACTTTTAGGTCTTGATAGGAATTAATTGCGATTCAACACACTCCATCTTGTCTACTCACTTCTCACTTCTCACTACTCACTACTCACTATTCGCTACTCACTACTTACTCCCTTCAATCAACAGGAATCCTTCATCAATGCAGACCCGTCGGGAAAAGAGCCCGTGTGGGCGGCCGCTATCGGCTTGCTCTGGCACAGGCGTGTTCGTGGGCTATGCCAGCCTGTTTGGCGTGCGCGATGCCAGTGGCGACATGGTGATGCCAGGCGCCTTTGCGGCCTCGCTGAAAGCCCGGCCGCCGGCGGATATTCGCATGTTGTTTCAACATGACCCGGCAGAGCCCGTGGGCACCTGGCTGGAAATGATCGAAACCGAAAACGGCCTGCATGTGCGCGGACGTCTCAACCCCCAGGTGCAACGCGGCCATGAACTTCTTTCCCTGCTTGAATCAGGCGGGCTCGACGGGCTTTCCATTGGTTTCAAGACCGTGTGGGCGCAGCGCCACAAGCCCAGCCAAACCCGGCAGCTTCGCAAGGTTGACCTTTGGGAAGTTTCACTTGTGACCTTTCCCATGCTGCAGGGTGCGCGGGTGAGCGAACTCGAACTCTATGCGCTAGGCAATGCCGCCCGGCATATTCAACGACCAACCCAACATGTTTAAGGAGTGAACAAAGACATGGACTTCAATACTGGACTGGAAACCAAAGTAGCTTCCGGCGATGCGAGCTTCGAACTCCTGCAGGCCTTCGAAGCCTTCAAGGAAACCAACGACGAGCGCCTCGGTCAAATCGAAAAGCGCATGAGCGCTGATGTGGTAACCGCTGACAAGGTTGACCGCATCAACCAGGCGCTGGATGAGCTGACCCTCAAGATGAAACGCCCGCAGCTTGGCAGTGCTGAAAAACCTCAGCCTACGGAACATAAGCGTGCCTTTGACGCCTATGTGCGCAAAGGCGAGAGTGCCGGGCTGTTCGGCATCGAAGCCAAAAGCATGTCGGTGACGTCAAATCCCGATGGCGGATACCTGGTGCCGGCTGAAACCGAACATGAAATTGGCCGCGTTCTTTCCAATGCGTCAGCCTTCCGTGGCATTTCCGATGTGCGCCAGGTATCAGCGACCAGCTATCTCAAGCCCTTCGCGATTGCAGGTGCAGCCTCAGGCTGGGTGGCTGAAAATGCGGTGCGACCCGAAACCGCTTCGCCAACCCTTGCCTCCCTGTCGTTTCCCACCATGGAGCTCTATGCCATGCCATCGGCCACGCAAGCCCTGCTGGATGACTCGGTGGTCAATCTTGACCAATGGCTGGCCCAGGAAGTGCAAACGGTTTTTGCCGAGCAGGAGTCACAGGCCTTTGTCACCGGCAACGGCACCAGCAAACCGCGCGGCTTTACCGACTATGCCAAGGTGGCTGATGCCAGCTGGAGCTGGGGCAACATAGGCTATCTCGCAACCGGTGTGGCCGGTGGCTTTGCCGCCTCCAACCCTTCCGACAAGCTCATCGACCTCATTTACAGCCTGAAGGCGGGCTATCGCCAGAATGCCAGCTGGGTGATGAACCGCAAGACCCAGGGTGCGGTGCGCAAATTGAAGGACGGGCAGGGCAATTATATCTGGCAACCCGCCGTAGCCGTTGATGGCAAGGCCAGCCTGATGAATTTCCCCATCACCGAATCCGAACACATGCCCGACATTGCCACCGATGCCTATGCGATTTCCCTGGGTGATTTCAGGCAGGGCTACCTGATTGTTGACCGGGTGGGCATCCGTATCCTGCGCGATCCATATTCCTCCAAACCCTACGTGCTGTTCTACACCACCAAGCGTGTGGGCGGCGGCGTGCAGAATTTCGAAGCCATCAAGCATTTGCGGTTTGGCGTGTCGTAGGAAAGCGAATGGTGGGTGGCAAATAGCGAATAGCCACTCACCTCATCTCTATTCGCCATCGGCTATTCGCGAGACCATAAAATGTCCCCAATCCTCACTGCTCCACCCCTCGTGGAACCCATAAGCCTGGCTGAGGCCAAGGCGCATCTCCGGGTGACCCATGCCGATGATGATGCCTATATCAGTACACTGATTAAAACGGCGCGAGGTTGCGTTGAAGCGCAGACCGGGCTTGGCCTGATTTCACAAGCCTGGTCGGTGTTTCTCGATTGCTGGCCCGCAAGCGGTGTTATCCGGCTGCCCCTCTCACCGGTTCTGGATGTGACCGATATCAAGACCTACGGCGATGACGACATCTCCGCCACCATCGACCCCGCCCACTACTATGAAGACCGCACCTCACGGCCTTCGCGCATCGTGTTGCGGGGATCGCGAACCTGGGCAAATCCCGGGCGCATCGCCAATGGCATCGAGATTATTCTCACTGTTGGCTTTGGCGCCCAGGCTGCATCTGTTCCTGAACCCTTGCGTGAAGCGGTATTGCAGCTGGTTGGCTATTGGTATGCCACCCGCGGTGATGGGGCAGGCCACGACTGGCCGCTCATCATGGCGCAATTGCTGCAACCCTTCAGGCGGCCAAGATTATGAGCAGCGCTGGCTTGGCACTGCAGACCGCGATGCGCGCGCGGCTTTTGGCGCATGCCCCATTGCTGGCACTGCTCGGCGGTGGCCATGTGTTTGATGAAATTCCGCGCGGCGCCCAGGAGCCATTCGTGCTGTTCAGCAACATCGAAACCCGCGACTGGAGCGTTCAGGACCAGAAGGCCCATGAGCATTTCATGAGCCTGGAGGTGAAAACCAAATCCCGCAGCCGCAAATTGGCAGAAGATATCGCGGGCGAAATCGAGGTAGCCCTCGACAGCGTGGCGTTGACGTTGACAGGCCACGTGCTGGTGAATCTGCGTCTGGTGTTTTGGACCGTATCCAAAGCCCAGGAGAACTTTGGCGCCAGCCTCCGCTTTCGCGCCACAACTGAACCCCTATAGGAGACTTCCATGACAGCCCAAAAAGGCCGTGACCTGTTGTTGAAACTGGATACCACAGGCGCTGGCGTATATGTGACCGTGGCGGGCCTGCGCGCCAACGCCCTGTCTTTCAACACCGAATCTGTCGACGCAACGTCCCAGGAATCCGCCGGTGCCTGGCGCGAATTGCTGGCCGGTGCGGGGCTGAAGAACGCGAGCGTCAAAGGCCAGGGCATTTTCAAGGATGCCACGTCCGACGCCACCATTCGCAGCTATTTTTTCAATGGCACCATTCGCAAGTGGCAGGTGATGGTGCCGGATTTTGGCATTGTCGAAGGCCCGTTCCAGATCACAGCCCTTGAATTTGCCGGCCGCCATGACGGCGAGGTGACCTTTGACCTGGCGCTCGAATCCGCTGGCGAACTCATTTTCACGGCGGTGTGAAATGGCCAATCGACATCGCGGTGAAATAGAAGCAGAGCTGGGAGGCGAGACCTATGTGCTCTGCCTCACGCTTGGTGCACTTGCCGAACTCGAAGGGGTCTATGGCGACCAGGATTTGATTGCCATTGCCGAGCGCTTTGAAACCGGGCGCATAGGCGCAGGCGATGCCATCAAGATCATCGGCGCTGGCCTGCGCGGCGGTGGCACGAAGATGACCAACGAGGCAGTCGCTGCTTTGCCAACGGCAGGCGGTGCGGCGGGCTACTTGAATATTGTGGCCAGGCTTTTGACAGCAACGTTTGCGCCACCGGAACAAACCCCGGGAAACCCGTGAGCGCTGCCGGGGAAACCTTTCCCTGGCAGCGCATGATGCAACTGGGGCTTGGCGTTTTACGCCTTTCTCCAAAGGATTTTTGGAACAGCACACCGCGCGAAATCGCCGGTGCATTTGGCTCTCCCCAACTGCTGTTCGCCCGCCGCAACTTTGATGACTTGATGAAGAGGTATCCCGACTGATGGCTCAAAATGCCCATGAAAATGCCCAAGGCGGCGTGAATTCACTCGCCTTGCAGACAGCCCAACTCCGCGCCG
>JANMPF010000351.1:0-6638 GCA_031369725.1 Rhodobiaceae bacterium
GATATATATTTCGTCTGCCGTGATTTCGCCGTGAACAAATCCGTTCAAATCAACCACACAAGATTGCGCCCGAACCGCGCCATAAACCGTGCCGTCGATGTGCAGCTCTCCGGTGGTCGTGATATTGCC
Source organism: Rhodobiaceae bacterium (assembly GCA_031369725.1). GTDB lineage: Bacteria > Pseudomonadota > Alphaproteobacteria > Rhizobiales > Aestuariivirgaceae > Aestuariivirga. The sequence continues at coordinate 130 of JANMPF010000351.1, forward strand.
TTCGATGGTCACATCCTGAGCCACCATTGAAGGTGCCGAACCGGGAATGCTGCGCGTTCCGCTGGACGTAGGCTTAGGGCGTTTGAAAATCATTCTGTGCTTGCCAAAAACGTTGAGAATCAACTGTCGATACATTCGCACGAGTTTGATCGGTTGACTACGTATTACGTTAGCTTTTGGGCTGTTAGTTTAACCCCCAGGCCTTGGCTTGTCATGGGAGAATTCATGGCCCATGGAATACGGGCGTAAGGCACCGCCGGTTTTGCCATAATTCTCTGCCTTTGTTTGGCCCTTCTTTGCTGGCCAATAAATTGCAGTTTTGGGCCTATTTGGGGAAATGGGGGTATGCTTTAGTTTTAGAAACGCCGATTCTGGCGGCAAGGCGGAAAATTTTGAAGCAAGAAAATTAAGGCAACGGTAATTGCGGCACCGGTTGGCAAAAATAACTGTCCTCGCATTGCTTTCGATAACTGCTGTTGTTGTTATCGTGGGGGCGGCGTTTTTTTGGCGGCTGTCACAGGGCCCGGTTTCGCTTGATTTCATGACCAAGCGCATTGAAACCCAGATCAATAAAACCTTGGGCGGCATGACTGTGCAAGTGGGTGGCGCAGTATTTGAATTGGATACCAAAACCCATGTTCCGCATTTTCGTTTGCGTGACATGGTGTTGTTGGATCAGGCAGGCAGCCTCATTGCAAAATCCCAAAAGGCGGCCATAAGTTTTGACAGCGGCGCACTTCTTATGGGCTCCCTGGTGCCGCGCAGTCTGGAACTCATTGGTTCGCGAATCCTGGTCAAGCGCCGGCTGGACGGGGGTGTGAGCTTGGGGTTTGGCAGCCCGCCGGCACCCGCTGATGCTGTTGTTACATTGGATGAACAGGCAGGCAATGATGACTCCTCAAAGGCAGACCGCGAAAGTGATACGCCCGCAATTCCCGAAACCGCCGCAAAATCACTCATCGACATCCTGTCCGGGCAGGCTGGCAGCTCAGCTGTTTCCTCGCTTGAGGATATTCGCATAACCCAGGCGTCCATTCAGCTCTTCGATGAAGCCAATCAGTCAAACTGGTTTGCGCCAGAGGCGGATTTGACTTTCAAAAAAATGCCATATGGCTTTGCCGTGTTTTCCAAGGCTTCGGTGGCCAGTGCCGCTACCACGTGGTCGGCCGATGTGTCTGCCAACTATAGAACCGAGTCCCACTCGTTTTCGGTGAGTGCGCGTATTGAGGATCTTGTCCCGGCAAAAGTTTCTGACAAGATCTTTGCATTGGCCCGGTTTGCCCGTGTGAATGTGCCGCTGTCAGGACACGCGGAAATGGAAATCACCGATCAGGGCAGGATTATCAAGGGTTCTGCGGAGTTTGCCGCCTCTGCCGGCGTGGTGAGCCTGCCTGAATACATCGCACAGCCCATTGTCATTGACGAAGGCGCACTCAGGGTCGATTATGATGTTGTAACCGGTGGGTTTAAGATTGTTGACTCGATTATTCTCATCGGCGGGTCGCGCGCCGAACTGACCGGCCACGTCGATCCCGTACGCAGCGCCGATGGCAAGCTCACCGATTTCAAGATTGATATCAAGGCAACCAACGTGAGCGTTGATACCCAAGGCACGGTAAAAAACCCCGTGCTCGTCGACAAGGTTGAGTTTGTTGGCCATGCCGCCATTGAGGGTGCTGAACTCGATATCGAAGACCTTGTCGTGATGTCTGGTAATGCCGGTGTGCGAATGCGGGGCGAGATTACCGGCGGCAGCGAGTCAGCCGGAATCAAGCTTGAGGGCCGTGTACGTGATATTTCGGCGGATTTTCTGAAAAAGCTCTGGCCACCTGTCGTTGCACCCAGGTCACGCAAATGGGTGACCGAAAACGTTCAGGCGGGCAGGATTTCCGAAGGCGCCTTCTCGGTAAATATTCCGGTAAACGGTGTGGCTGCAGCGCTGCAACGAAAAATCATGCCAAATGAGAATATTGATTTTCAATTTTCGCTCGAAGATGTCGACTCAAATTATTTCAAGACGCTGCCAACCCTTGTGCATGCCTCAGGTTCCGCCCATTTGCGCGGCGACAGTTTCGATCTGAACGTTGCCAGTGGAAGTTTGGTCATGCCGTCGCAGGGTGTTGTGCAGGTCACCAACACGACCTTTTCAGCAACTAACCTTCTGGCTGAGGAAGTTCCGGGTGTTTTGCAAATAAATCTGGCATCCAGCGCGCCGGTATTGCTGGAGTTGGCAAACCAGCCCAGCTTGGATCTCGTCAACAAGGCAGGCCTTGCCGCACCCAATCTGAAAGGTGATGCAACGGCGAGTATTGATCTTGCGTTGCCACTTGTCAAAGATGTGCCGCGCGAGCGCGTAGTTGCCAAAACGGTGGTAAAAATTACCAATGCAAGCTTTTTGCAAGTGGTTCCGAATGTGGATTTTACCGATGGAACCCTGTCAATCACCTCTGACCACAGGGGTATTGTGGCGGCGGGCCCGATGAAAATCAACGGCTTTCCAGCCACCATCAATTGGTCCCGCCCGGCAGGCGCCAATTCCAGGACAGCCGCAACCCTGGTGACTGAACTTGATGATGATGGCCGTGAAAAGCTGGGCATTAAGTTGGGCACCTACCTGCAAGGACCCGCTAAAATTACCGCGGACATTTCGGGGCTTGGCGAAAAGACCCAAACCATTGCGGTGACCGCCGATCTGGGCCGCTCCGAAATGGCAATTAATGCCATTAATTGGTATCGGCCGCCGACCAAAAACACCACGGCAAGCTTCACCTACGAAAACAACGGAGATGCTGGCCGCAAGGTTGACAATCTCATCGTCAAGGGCCCGGGGCTTACCATCAAAGGCGACATTTATCTCAACGCCGCAGGCGGGTTGAAGTCTGCCGACCTGTCTCAGGTCTGGCTCAATGACGATAACAATTTCACCATGAAAATGACGCCCGATGACAACGGGCAATCCATTGACATAAATGGAAGTACCTTTGATGCGCGGCCATTTGTTGCTTCCATATTCTCAAAATCCGCCGGCCCACCTGCCGAAGAGGGAACGCCGCAAACCTTGCGCATCACCGCCCAGGTTGACCGCGTCATTGCCCAGCGTGGCGAGGTTTTGACTGGGGTGACGGCAAACCTTACGGTTCGTGGCAATACATTGGCGGCAGCGGAAATCGAGGGTAAATTCTTGAGTGGATTGCCGCTTGCCGTGCACGTGAGGCCAACCGACAATGGCCGCCTGCTGGAAATCAACAGTGCCGATGGCGGTGCGGCATTGCGCGCATCAAACCTCTATTCAAAAGTGGCAGGGGGTGAGCTTGAGTTTTCCGCATCCATTGCCAATGGTTCCAATTCAACAATTCAAACCGGCCAGCTGATACTGCGGAACTTTGCCGTGCGCAACGAACAGGCCCTGGCCAATATCGACAGTCGCGGCAAGGCAAAAAAATCCGGGCCACGCCGCGAAGGGCTGAATTTCACCAGGCTGAAGCTTCCATTCACAACTGATGCCAAGTTTATCCGCATTGGCAACACGCTTCTGAAAGGCAATGATCTCGGCGCTTCCGCCGAAGGCCTTATCCGAAAGGCAGATGGTGCAATTGATATAACCGGAACCATTATTCCGGCCTACGGGCTGAATTCGGCAGTCAGCAATATTCCGCTATTTGGAGACATCCTGACCGGTGGCAAGGGACAGGGCATATTCGGCCTGACATTTGCCATGGGCGGCACATTTGCAGCACCAAAATTCCAGGTAAATCCCGTATCGGCAATAGCGCCCGGAATTTTACGGAAGTTCTTTGAGTATGGCGTTGGACCACCCTACAAGCCAAAAGTGAATGGGTCCCACAACTGATCCTCGCTTGTGATCCTCACTTGGGCTTGATCAAAACGTGCTTTTTCTTTCCCATTGAAAACTTGATTGAATCATGCCCAGCCCTGATCCGGTTGTCAAAAACAAATCTGTCATCACTTATTTGAACATCATTCACTCTTATGGCACCGCCCTGGATGGCGCGGCGGGCCTCTCCGTTGGAGGATGCAAACCCGGCGAGCACCGCTGCATTCAAGATGCCAATGCCTTTCTCAAGGTCAACCTCAATCGTCGGCAAGCCCTCGGCACTGGTTCCTTCTTCAAAGGTCTTTCGGGCAGTTTCAGACGCCTCATCGGCAGCGGGTTTTCCGTGCAGCAGGGTGGTGGCCTCATTGGCTAAAGTCTTTTTCGCTTCGTTGATTTCCGCGCCACCAAGGGCTTCCAGCTTGGCAATTTCAGAAACTGTAAGTTTGGTAAAAAGCCTGAGGAACTTTCCAACGTCCGCATCTTCCGTATTGCGCCAGAACTGCCAGTATTCGTAGGGTGAACGCATATCCGCATTGAGCCATACGGCACCGCTTGCCGTCTTGCCCATCTTTGCACCCGACGCCAGTGTAATCAGCGGCGTGGTAAGTGCATAAAGTTGGTGCGTTCCCATGCGGCGGCCAAGGTCAATGCCGTTGACGATGTTGCCCCACTGGTCAGACCCACCCATTTGCAGATTGCAACCATAGCGCCGCGCCAGTTCCACAAAATCATAGGCCTGCAGCACCATGTAATTGAATTCGATGAATGACATTTCATGCTCGCGTTCAAGCCTGAGCTTGACCGAATCCATGGCCACCATGCGGTTCACCGAAAAATGCTTGCCAACATCGCGCAACATGTCGAGGTAGTTGAGCTTTACCAGCCACTCCGCATTGTCCACCATGATGGCATCCCGCGCTCCCGTGCCGAATTTCAGGAACTTGTCGAACACCTGCTGAATGCCACGCTTGTTGTCCTCAATGTCTTCCAGCGTCAGCATCTTGCGGCTTTCATCGCGCCCCGAAGGATCGCCCACCCGCGTGGTGCCGCCACCCATGAGGGCTATTGATTTTTGCCCGGTTTCCTGCGCCCAATGCAGCAGCATGATTTGTACCAGGGAGCCCACATGCAGGGATTTTGCCGTGCAATCAAACCCGATATAAGCCGTCACATCACCTCGGCTCGCAAGCTGGTCAAGGCCCGCCGCATCGGAATTTTGGTGAATGTAGCCGCGGGTTGAAAGGGTGTTAAGAAACTCTGATTTATATGTGTTCATAATGGCTTGCTCTTAGCATGGGATAATCACGTGTCAAAACTTGTAACGGCCTTGGGCCTGATGTCTGGTACTTCGCTCGATGGAATTGATGTGGCCCTCATTAAAACCGATGGCGAAAACATCGTCGAACGCGGGCCGTCAATGACATTTGCCTACAGTGCCGAACAACGCCGCATGCTGATTGATGCACTGGGCGATGCCCGCATCATTCAGCAACGGGGTGACCGTCCCGGCCGTCTTGCCGGCGTTGAACGCGAGCTCACGCGGTGGCATGTCCATGCGGTTCAGCATTTCCTGTCAGAAAATCCGGCAGAAGTGGATGTCATTGGATTCCATGGGCAAACCGTAATTCACCGGCCCGAGAAAAAGCTCACGGTACAATTGGGCCTGGGAGAATTTTTGGCGCAAGTGATTGGCATTCCCGTTGTCTATGACATGCGCGCCAACGACGTGGCGGCGGGCGGGCAGGGTGCGCCACTGGTTCCCCTGTATCATCGCGCCTTGGCGGCAAGCATTCCTGACCGCCCCGTGGCATTCGTCAATATAGGGGGTGTTTCAAATATTACCATAATTGACGCCAGGGGCGAAATGCTGGCCTTCGACACTGGACCTGGCAACGCGTTGCTGGATGACTGGGCAAAAAAACACACAGGCCTTGCAAGCGATGTGGATGGAGCCCTGGCTGCCCAGGGAACCGCTGATCAGGCCGGAATTGAAAAATTCATGCAGGCACCATTCTTCAAGGCGCCCCCGCCAAAATCATTGGACCGCAACAGTTTTGCCGGGATTTCCATCGACGGACTGAACCCGGCAGACGGTGCTGCAACCCTTGTAGAGGTCACCACGCGCGCCATCGCCCGGGCAACAGAATGGTTCGCGGACGTACCTAAAACCTGGGTTATTTGTGGCGGCGGCCGTCGCAACCCTGAAATCATGAAATCATTGGCGAAGAAACTGCCCAAGGTAAAAACCGCCGAGGATTTTGGTTTCGATGGAGACGCCGTGGAAGCCGAAGCCTGGGCCTACCTCGCCGTGCGCAGCCTGAAGGGATTACCTCTGACGTTCCCCGGCACAACGAAGGTGAGCGCGCCATTGACGGGGGGCGTTTTGGCAACTGTATCGTAGCACCTCGTCCTTCGAGGCTCACTGCGTTCGCACCTCAGGATAAGGTGAATTTTAGGCCCTCATGCTGAGGTGCCCAAGGCTTTCGCCTTGGGCCTCGAAGCATCACCCCTCCTGTGATAGCCGCTTGTCCAAATACACCGAGCAAATCTTGGTGAGCTCATCCTGCTTGCCATCAAAGAAATGATTGGCACCAACCACGACCTTGTGCTCGATGATGATGCCCTTCTGGGTTTTCAGCTTTGAAACCAGGCTGTGAACCGACTCGGGCGGTGC
>JANMPF010000226.1:0-9838 GCA_031369725.1 Rhodobiaceae bacterium
TGAGGATATCGCCTCCCTGCCTGATCCCGTAGGCACGACCGTGAGCGAGTGGACACGTCCCAATGGCATCGTGATTTCGCGCGTGCGGGTTCCCATTGGCGTCATCGGAATTATTTTTGAAAGCCGGCCGAATGTGACGGCCGATGCTGGTGCGTTATGCATGAAATCCGGCAATGCCGCAATTCTGCGCGGTGGTTCCGATGCTTTCCACTCGTCCGGGCTTATCGTTGAAGCTTTGCAGGCAGGACTTGCCGCCGCAGGCTTGCCCCGCGACGCCATTCAAATGGCCCCTACCACAGATCGTGCCAGCGTTGGTGAAATGCTGGCAGGTCTTGGCGGCACCATTGACCTCATTGTTCCCCGCGGCGGCAAAAGCCTGGTGGCGCGTGTGCAGGCAGAAGCCCGGGTTCCGGTGTTCAGCCACCTTGAAGGCATATGCCATGTCTATGTCGATAAATCGGCAAACCCCGGCATGGCGCGCGATATCGTGCTCAACGCCAAAATGCGCCGCACCGGTGTGTGTGGCTCGGCCGAAACAATCCTCATTGACCGCGCCGCTGCAGGCACCAACCTCAAGCCAATCATCCGTACACTGATTGACGCGGGCTGCGAAGTGCGCGGCGACGCTGAAACACAGGCTGCCGACGCCCGTGTGAAGCCCGCCAGCCAGGAAGATTGGTCAACTGAATATCTGGATGCAATCGTTTCCATGCGGGTTGTCGGTGGTGTGGCAGAAGCCATGGCCCATATCGCCAAATACGGCTCGCAACACACCGATGCCATCGTCGCTGATGATGCAGCAACTGCCCAGCGCTTCCTCAATGAAGTCGATAGCGCCATTGTCCTGCATAACGCATCAACGCAGTTTGCCGATGGTGGCGAATTTGGCTTTGGCGCGGAAATTGGCATTGCCACGGGCAAGCTTCACGCGCGCGGGCCCGTTGGCCTTGAACAGCTCACCACATTCAAATACCAGGTGCGTGGCAACGGGCAAATTCGCCCATGATGAAACCTCCGCCATTTGGCAAGGGTCAGCGCATTGGCCTCTTTGGCGGTTCATTCAATCCTGCCCATTACGGTCACTACATGGTTGCCCTCTATGCCATGAAGCGCTTGCAGCTCGATTGGGTGTGGTGGCTGGTGTCACCACAAAACCCGCTGAAAGACCCGGGTGAAACAGGCGAATACAACAAGCGCCTTGCCTTCACCAAAATGATCGCGTCGCATCCGCGCTTTGTCGTGACCGATCTTGAGCGCCAGGCCAATTCGCACAATACGGCAGAAACCTTGCGTGCCCTTTCTGGCCAACTGAAACAGGCAAACTTCATTTGGATCATGGGGGCCGACAGTTTTGCCAACTTGCACAAGTGGCACCATTGGACCGACATTGTTGAGGCCCTGCCGCTGGCGTTCCTGGCAAGACCCGGCTATTCCATCCGTGCACTGAGCAGTCGTGCCGCCATTCGTTATGCCCAGTCGCGCATTCCAACCGACCGTGCGGCACGGCTCGTAAACCATGGGCCGCCCGCCTGGGTGTTCCTCCCCATGCCGCTACGGCCTGAAAGTTCCACAGCAATTCGCAACTTGAACCAACGTTCACGACGTTCTAAACACACGCCAGAAACCCATAAAGGACCAGTCCTCTGAAAAAGCCAGTCAAGAAAGCCCCCGCAAGGGCAAAATCACGGCCTGCGGCCAAGAAAGCCAAGCCTGTTAAGGCCTCCTCCTCCAAACGCCCGCCCAAAACCGCAGCCGAACTCAAAACCATCATGATGGCCAAGGTGCGCTTTGCTGAAAAAGCCCGGCTGGGCTCGCGCGGCTCGACCACATCCAAGGCCAAACCACGCGGAAAGGTAAAACCTGCGGCCAAAAAGATAAAGCCACCGGCCAAGAAGAAACCAATCGTTAACGCCAAGGTTGTGGCAAAGCCCGCAGCTGTCGCAAAGCCGGTAATTGCACCACCTGCCAGGATTAAAGTGCCAAAGCCAAAGCCCGCTGTTGACCTCTCACTTTTGAAGATTGTGATGACCCAGCTTGAAGATGCCAAGGCCGAAGATATTGTATCAATCAACCTCGATGGCAAAACTGCCATTGCTGACAACATGGTTGTGGCCACGGGCCGCTCAAACCGTCACGTGGGTGCCATCGCCGACCAATTGGTTGATAAGCTGAAAGCCTCCGGCCATCGCCACATTCGGGTGGAAGGCATGGATACCTGCGATTGGGTGCTGGTCGACGCTGTCGACGTGATCGTGCACCTCTTCCGCCCGGAAGTGCGCAGTTTCTACAATCTGGAAAAACTGTGGTCGGAACATTCGCCCCAAGAACCCCCCGCTGAATAGTCTTGCGCCTCGAGGTCTTGAGCATAGGCAAGTTGAAGGCAGGGCCTGAAAAAACCATTGCTGACGAGTATCAACTGCGACTTGAAGGCTTGGGCCGCAAGGCAGGGATTACCGGGCTCACCGTAAGCGATTTCGCTGAAAGCCAGGCCCAAACAGCGGCACAACGGATGCAAGACGAAAGCCGGCTGCTTGCCACCAGCGCTTCAACGATTGTCTTGGATGAGCGCGGAAAACCCCTTTCAAGCGGGGATTTCGCCAAGCTGCTGCAGCGCCACTTGGACCACGGCACCCGGGAATTGGCCTTTCTGATCGGGGGTCCTGACGGCCACGCCCCCCAAATCCGCCGGAATGCCGGCCAGCTCCTGTCCTTTGGCCCGATGACCTGGCCGCACCGGCTGGTGCGCGTCATGTTATTTGAGCAAATTTACCGGGCGGTCACCATTTTGGTTAATCATCCCTACCATCGGCCGTGAGTCGATCTTTCCGGGGCCGCAATTTCGACAATTGCCTCGCTTATGAGACTGTTGTGATGATTCTATTGCGCATGATTGCGGTGTTGATGTTGTTTAGCTGTGCCGCGCGCGCTGAAACACCGCTGCCGCCGGAAAGCGAGTTGGGCTCGGTTGAACAGGAAATCACCATCTCGGCGCAAGCCCAGGAAAAAATCAAAACCGATGTAGCGGCCGCCATCAAGGAACAGGAAGATATTTCCACCAGGCTGATCGACATCGCGAAAGTTGTCCAATCCCAGGAAACCGCCATTGGCAAGGCCGAAGACCGCATCCTGGGTTTGCGCAAGGAAGAAATCACCATTCGTGCCGAATTGGCAGAAAAACAGGATGTTTTGTCGCAATTGCTGGCTGGCCTTCAAAGGTTGGAGCAAAATCCGCCGCCTGCCCTCGTCGTGGAACCCAAGGATGTGTTGTCTGCCTTGCGGGGTGCCATGATGTTTGGCACCATTGTGCCAGAACTTCGCCAGGAAGCTGACGCACTGTCGCAGAAATTGGCCCGCCTTGACCGCATTCGCAGCGCTATGGAAACCGAGAAAACCGCTTTGAATGAGCGCATGCAGAACCTCAAAACCTCACAAATTGATTTGGCTGAGCTCATTATCCAGAAAAAACAGCTGGTATTTGAAAGTGCCGGAAAACTCGACGCTGAGAAAGCCCGTGCTGCCGAATTGGCCGGCAAGGCCAAGTCCCTCAAACAGCTGGTGGCCGAATTAACCGCTGCAAGACTGAAGGAAGAAGCCGAAAAGTCGAGGCAGGCCCTTGCCCAGGAGGCAGAAAAACAGCGCCAGGAAGCCCTCCTGCTAAAGCCAATGATGGTGTTTTCTGCAAGTCTTGGCCGGCTGGAATATCCTGTCCAGGGCCAAATTCTCAAGCGTTTTGGCGAAGATGACGGGTTGGGAAGCACTCTGCGCGGCATGGCTGTGGCGACCCGTGCAACGGCACAGATAACCGCACCGGTTGATGGCAAAGTGGAATTTGCCGGCCCCTTCCGCTCCTATGGTCAGCTCTTGATTTTAAACCCCGGCGAAGGCTACCTTGTGCTTTTGGCAGGCATGACTGAAATTTCAGCAGAAATTGGGCAAACCGTGAGGGCTGGAGAACCGTTGGGAAGCATGGGGGACGGCCCTTCTTCTGTCACTTTGTTGGGTGATCAGATACAAGAAGCACGACCCGTGCTATATGTTGAATTCAGAAAAAACGGAGAGGCTGTTGATTCGGCCCCGTGGTGGATCGGTGGAATGAAAGAGGCTCGTAAATGAACGCAAATAATCGTGTGAAGTCATTTGGTTTGGTTCTGGCGGGTGCTGTTTCGGCAACCGTGCTGTGGCATGTATTTGACGATGCCCTCGCGGCATCCTCCAATGCTGACCATTATAAGCAGCTCAACCTCTTCGGTGACGTGTTTGACCGGGTGCGGGCAGACTATGTGGAAGATCCGGACGAAGAAAAAATGACTGAAGCCGCCATCAACGGCATGCTGGCCTCCCTTGACCCCCATTCCAGCTACATGAACGCCAAGCAGTTTGAGGACATGAGTGTTCAAACCTCCGGCAAGTTCGGTGGTCTCGGTATTGAAGTCACTATGGAAAACGGCGTGGTGAAAGTTGTAACCCCCATTGACGACACGCCCGCTGCCAAGGCTGGCCTCATGTCCAATGATCTCATTGTGAAAATTGATGGAGCCGATATTCAGGGCATGACCCTGAACGAAGCCGTTGATAAAATGCGCGGCGGTGTCAACACCCCGATCACCCTTACCATTCAGCGCAAAGACCAGGCGGCCTTTGACGTGAAACTGGTGCGCGAGGAAATCAAGGTGCAGTCGGTAAAGTCCAACCTCGAAGGCGACGATATCGGTTACCTGCGCATCAGCTCGTTTAGCGAGCAGACGCAAGACGGCCTCGACAAGGCGGTCACTTCGATGAAGGCCAAGCTGGGCGACAAGGTCAAGGGTTACATCCTTGATCTTCGCAACAATCCTGGTGGACTTCTCGACCAGTCCATTTCCGTATCCGACAGCTTCCTCGACCAGGGCGAAGTGGTTTCAACCCGCAGCCGCCATGCCGAAGATGCACAAAGATTTACCGCCACCAAGGGCGATATCACCGACCACAAGCCGCTGGTGATTTTGATCAATGGCGGCTCGGCTTCAGCTTCTGAAATCGTGGCCGGCGCCCTTCAGGACCACAAGCGCGCCACCCTTATTGGCACGCGCTCATTCGGCAAGGGTTCGGTGCAAACCATCATCCCTCTGGGAAGCCAGGGCGCGTTGCGCCTGACCACGGCGCGCTACTACACTCCGTCAGGCCGCTCCATCCAGGCCAAGGGCATTGATGCCGATATCGTGATTGAACAACCCCTGCCACCCGAGCTCATCGGCAAGAACGTATCCACTGAAGGCGAAGCCAGCCTCAAGGGTCATTTGACCAATGAAGGCGGCGGCGACGAGGGCGGCGGCTCTTCGGCTTACGTGCCCGAAGACCGCAGCAAGGACGTGCAGCTGAAAGCGGCCATTGATTTCCTGCACGGCGTCAAGGTTGTAAGCAATGTAAAGCCCGCTGATGTAAAGCCCGCCGGATCTGCCGAAACCAAGGCGAACTAGGCACATATTCGTCACTCCGGCTTCCGCCGGAGTGACGGCATTTGGTGGGCACGGTTAATGAGACGTTAACGGTTACCTCGCCACAGTTGCAGTTCAACGAATCGACTGAATGACAAAAGTTCTATGAGCCGCGACGAACTCCGCCAACCACTGAAGCAACGCAAGGTGACCCAGCGACTTTGGGCGCGCCGTCCCAGCTTGCTTCTCACCACGTCGGTTCTTGCTGCCGCAGGCTTTATTGCGGCATCCGTTTGGGCGGTGCGAACGCCAAATCCCTATGCTGGCGAACCCATTATTACCGCTGCCATCCCGGCCCCTGAGGAAATCAAGACCGCATCCACCACGCCAGTCCAGGAAGAAGCCGCGGCCGAAGAAAGTGTGGCGGGTAACGCTGCACCTGCCGTCACTGTTGAAGCACCGGTTGCCCAGGATGTTTACCAAACCGAGGCCTCAATCGAAGTGGCCCCCCGCCGGCCCTTGCGCGCCGCACCCGTTCCTGAACTCGTGGATACAAGCCTCGGCGGGCAACTGCCGCGCATCAGTGCGTCCAACAAGAAACCATCGGACGTTTATGCCCGCCTCACCCCCATGGGTGTCATTCATTCAGACCGCCCGAAGATTGCAATTCTCTTGGGCGGCATGGGCCTTAACCCCAAACTCACAAAAACGGCCATCGAAGATTTGCCAGGCGATGTCACCTTCGCCTTCGCCCCCTATGGTGAAAACCTGCAAGCACAAGTGAACCGGGCCCGTGCCAATGGCCATGAGGTTCTGCTGCAACTGCCCATGGAACCCTTGGGCTATCCTGTCAATAACCCTGGTCCCAAAACCCTGCTTGCTGACGCTGATGCAAACGCCAACATCGAGGCCCTGCACTGGCACATGAGCCGCTTTACCGGCTACACCGGAATTACCAATTACATGGGTGGGCGCCTGCTTTCGACAGCTGCGGCCTTGAAACCCGTCATGCAGGAAATTCAAAAGCGCGGGCTTGTCTACTTGGAAGATTCCTCCACCTCGCTCACCTCGTCGTCCGACGTCGCAAAAGACGTAAATCTTCCTGAGCGCCACGCCCAGATCGTCATTGACAGCGATCCAACACCGCAAAGCATAGCGGCGGCTCTTGGACTTTTGGAGGATCAGGCAAAGTCCAACGGCTACGCCATTGGTACCGGTTCTGGACTGGAAGTAACGCTGGATGCCGTGAAGGCATGGTCAGAACAATTAAAAGACAAGGGCATTCTGCTGGTGCCGGTCAGTGCCATGTACAAAGGCAAGCTGGGCTGATGAAAGATTCAAGTTTGATCACGGCGTATCGTCCTTGCGTGGGCGTCATGTTGTTGAACCGTGATGGCCTCGCCTGGATTGGCCGCAGGTTTCAAAAGAACAATGATGATGGTGAGGGCAAGTGGTGGCAAATGCCGCAAGGCGGCATAGATGAGGGTGAAGACCACGCCCTTGCCGCAAGAAGAGAGCTCGCCGAAGAAACCGCAGTTACCTCTGCCGAAATAATCGCTGAGGCACCCGGCTGGTACAACTATGATTTGCCGGAACATCTGATTGGCGTTTCGTGGAAGGGAAAATATCGCGGCCAAACCCAGAAGTGGTTTGCCATGCGCTTTACCGGCCACGACAGCGAAATCAATTTGACACCGCCAGGCCACAGCCAGGAGTTCGATGCATGGCGCTGGGTCCGCATGGATGACATGCTCGACATCATCGTGCCGTTCAAGCAGCCGGTTTACCTGCAAGTCATCAAGGCCTTCAGGCATCTCGGCGCCAAATGATCTCCCACATAATTTTTGACTGCGATGGCGTGTTGCTCGACAGCGAAAAAATATCGATGGATGTCGATCTCATGCTGCTTGCGCAAAACGGCATTGATTTCACTGAAGCTGAAATGCACCGCCGTTTCGTGGGCACGACTTTCGAAAGCATGATCGCCGAAATGGAGTTGGAGTTTGGCAAAAAACTCCCCGTTGACCTGAGCGCCCAAAAAGATGTGCTCATGCTGGAACTTTTTAGGCGCGAACTCAAAACCGTCCCCGGCGTTATTGCCATGCTGCAGCAACTCAGCGTACCCAAAAGCATTGGCACCAATGGCCCACGCCACCGCGCCATTGCAGCCCTGCACATGACCGGGCTTGAACCCTTCTTTGGCGACCGGCTGACAACGTTTGAAGATGTGAAATATGGAAAACCCGCCCCCGACATCTACCAGCTCGCCGCATTCCGCGCAGGCTTTGCCCCCAATAGATGCCTGGTGGTGGAAGACAGTGTAACTGGTGTGATGGCAGCCCTTGCTGCAGGAACCCATGTGATTGGCTTTACAGGCGTTGCCCATGATCCAGTTTACAAAGCTAAGGCCTTGAAAGAACTGGGGGTTTTGACGGTGGTGCACAGCATGGAAGAGCTGCTGCCAGCCATCACGGCGCTAAACGCTTGACTTGTTGCACTGCAACGTCCATATGCAGCCCATCGACCTCGGTCAATTGAGAATAACGTGAGGTAGCCTCAAGGCTGCTGTTCCGACCAGGGCGAAATAATCCGAACACTCCTTTCACGTGGGATCTGTTTAAGCACAGAGCCAGTATCATTTTGCGATAATCGCGAAATGATCTCTCGGACATGTTCTGTGCTTTGCCCACATCTGTCCGAAACAGAAAGTATTACACAGTGAATTCATTTGACCAACTCGGCCTTTCCGCACCACTTCTTAAAGCCATTGCGGCTGAAGGCTATGATAAACCAACTCCCATTCAGGCCCGCGCCATTCCAGAACTCCTGAAAGGCCGCGATTTGCTTGGCATTGCGCAAACCGGCACCGGCAAAACCGCAGCCTTTGCACTTCCAATCCTCGAGCGCCTTTCCATGTCCACCGAGCGCGTGGCCAAGAATGCCTGCAAAGTCCTGGTGCTGTCACCCACCCGTGAACTTGCATCGCAAATCGGCGAAAGCTTCAAAACCTATGGCCGCAATCTGAAAGTCACCCGCGCGGTGGTGTTCGGTGGCGTGTCCATCGGCAAGCAGATAGATATCCTGCGTGGTGGTGTTGATGTGGTTGTGGCAACACCTGGCCGCCTGGTTGATCTCATCGAACGTCGTGCCCTCACGCTAGCCCATGTTGAAGTGCTGGTGCTTGACGAAGTGGACCAGATGCTCGATTTGGGTTTCATCCACGCCATTCGCAAAATTACCGCCATGCTGCCAAAGCTGCGCCAGAACCTGTTCTTCTCGGCCACCATGCCAAAGGAAATCGCCAGCCTGGCAAGCGGCCTGTTGACCAATCCCGTGCGCGTTGAAGTGGCCCCCGTTGCCACCACGGTTGACCGTGTGAACCAAAGCGTGATCCACGTCGATCAGGCCAGCAAGCTCAAGGTTCTCGTTGATATTCTCAAAGACAACAACATGACCAGCACGCTCGATTTCAGCCGCACCAAGCATGGAGCCTACAATATCATGAAGGGTCTGCTTGCCGCAGGCTACACGGCATCCGCCATTCACGGCAACAAATCCCAGGCCAACCGCGAAAAGGCCCTGGCCGGTTTCAAGGCTGGTAAAATTCTGGCACTCGTGGCAACCGACATCGCCGCCCGCGGCATTGATGTTGACGGCGTAAGCCACGTGATCAATTACGATCTGCCCCACGTGCCGGAATCCTACGTTCACCGTATCGGCCGCACCGCGCGCGCTGGCGCTGAAGGTGTGGCCATTGCATTCTGTGCCGGTGACGAGCGTTCGTTGCTAAAAGACATTGAACGCACCATTCGCCAAACCATTCCCGTTGTGCAGCACGCCCTCGGCAAGGCAAGCCTTCCCGCGGCCGAAACCGAACAACGCCGCCCCAATGGCAGACCATCGCAGCCACAAGGCCAAAAGCGCCAATGGAATCCCATGGGCAAGGATGGCAAACCATCCGGCGAACGCCCGCGTAACGCAGGCGGCGGCAGGCCAAACGGCGGTTCGGGCGCACCACAGCGTTCAAGCGGCGGTGGCGGCAAGCAAAGCTGGTTTAAAGAAATCAGCGGTGCAAAAAACGACCGCCGGCCAGTGCGCGTTGGCGAATAATTTGACGAACGATGATGAGGCCCGTACGAAAGTGCGGGCCTTGCGGTTTATGGATTAGCCAATCCTGCGCGGCGTGGCCAAAGCCACGGGTGCCCGGCGCTTGAAGTCGCGCAAATGCCCCGCTGCTGCCTGCGCCACGAACCGCGCACCCCTCCAGCAGCGCCAGCCAACCGACGTACCCGTTGAAACCCGCCGCAGCCAAAGTGCCTTCTGCAACGACTCTTCCTCGCATTGAACCTTCACCGGATCGGCATAGAATTCAGCCACATCTGCCGCCGAAATGGTTGCACTGCCGAGCCATTGGGGCACATGGG
>JANMPF010000305.1:0-4033 GCA_031369725.1 Rhodobiaceae bacterium
CCGTCGCCCGTGCTGCCCATTTCTGCAAGCAGGGCCTGGCGCTTGGCCGCGGTCTCGGCGGCATCGCGTTCAAGCCTTGCGATGCGCTGCTTCTGCTCATCAATGCTGCGGCTGATTGCGTTGCGCCGCGCCGCAAGTTCGGAAAGCTGTGCACTCGCCAAATCGGCGGCTTCCTGCGCGCTTGCCAATGCGTTTGCCACACCCTGCAAAACGCGCGCTGCCTCGGCACGCAATTCACCATCATTGCCGTGGGCAGTTTTTAGCTGAGTAGCCTCATCGGCGAGGCGCTCGATCACCTCATTCGTGTCACCCAGCATGTCCTGCTCGCGTCCAAGATCAGCGACCACCTGTCCCAAACGCTGGTCCAGTTCTTTGCGCCGTGCTTCTATCCGGCGCTCTTCTTCATCCAAATTGTTGCGTTCAAGTGCTACGCGCTGCAGCACCGCAGCGCGAATGGTTTCCTGTTCCCGCAGCGCTGGAAGTTTTTCACCCAGCTCATCGCGACCCCGCAGCTTTTCCGAAGCAGAGCGGGTGTGTTCGGCCAACAGGCGTGTGGCTTCATCAAGTGCGGCGGCATCGCGCTGGGCATGCTCGGTGGCGTCTTTCCAGGCAACATACAGCCCGGCCGCCTCCAGCTTCCGGATTTCGGCTGATATCTGCTTGTATTTCTGCGCCTGCCTTGCCTGGCGCTTCAAGCTATTGAGCTGGCTTTCAAGTTGTGAGGTTACATCCTCAAGCCGCGTGAGGTTCATCTCGGCCGCCTTCAGCTTCAATTCGGCCTCATGGCGGCGGGTGTGAAGGCCGGTAATGCCTGCGGCTTCTTCCAGAATCAGCCGCCGGGCCTGCGGCTTGGCGTTGATGATTTCGGCAATCTGCCCCTGCCGCACCAAGGCAGGCGAGCGCGCACCCGTTGAAACATCGGCAAACAGCAGTTGCACATCGCGTGCTCGCATGTCCTTGCCGTTGATGCGGTAGGCCGAGCCCGCCTCGCGCTCAATGCGCCGTGAGATTTCGATGGTTTCATTCTCGTTGTATTGCGGCGGTGCCGAACGGTCGTCATTCGACATGGTCACCATGACTTCCGCCATGTTGCGCGAAGGGCGCTGCGTGGTGCCGGAGAAAATCACGTCATCCATGCCCGAAGCGCGCATGGATTTGTAGGAGCTTTCGCCCATCACCCAGCGCAACGCCTCAAGCAGGTTTGATTTGCCGCAACCATTGGGGCCAACAACGCCGGTAAGGCCCGGCTCAATCAAAAGGTCGGTGGGTTCAACAAATGACTTGAACCCTGAGAGCCTTAGCCGCGTAAACTTCATGCCTCTTCAACCCCAGTCCGCCAACCGCCCCTCACTTGAGAAGCGGGTCAATCTTCGAACGCATAATTTCAATTGTCTTTTCGCCATCCAGCATTTCGCCATTGATGAAAAACGTTGGGATGCCGGTGACACCCAGGCCATCTGCCGTTTTGCGCACGTCCAAAATGGCTTTGGCAACCGCTTCATTCTTCAGGCAGGCATCAAAGCTTTCTTTGGTGAAGCCTGCCTGCTGGGCAATTTTGTTGAGGCCTTCAAGCGGGTTCTGCAGCCATTCATTCTGCGTCGTCAAATAAATGTCTATCAGCGGAAAATATTTTTCCTTGGGTGCGCAACGTGCCACCATGAAGGCTGCAAGCGCTGCATCATTGTGCGGGAACTCCCGGAATATGAACTTGATCTTGCCCGTATCGATATATTCGGTTTTTAACGTGGGGAACACGTCTTTGTAAAATGCGGCGCAATGGGGGCAACTGGCAGAGGCATACTCAATCACTGTCACCTTGGCGGTGTCCGGTCCCATCGACATGTCGCCTTCAGCCGGTGCCGCATTGAGAACTGCCATGTCAACGGCGGCCAGTGCCAGCGGCGCACCAAACGCCAATCCCGCCATTGCCACCGAACCAAAAATCACGTCGCGTTTGTTGAGCATTTTCATGGAGATTTCCTACTAGAAGTTAAGGGTTGGAACCAATTATTATTTTGCATGTGGAGAACTTGCACGTTTGGCGAGGGCCCCGGTACCGAGTTTTTGCAAGGCAGCCCGCAGGTTTTCGTCGGAAATCGCTTGAAGCTCCCCGGCAAGCTCTTTTTCGGTATCTGCATCAAGAGAATTCATACTATTTTTCAAAGGCTTACGGGTTAACTCGTGGGCCTGCACAATTTTCACCGAAGTGACCGCGCCATAGCCATAAAACTGGTTGATGCGCTCGATGATATTATGGGTCTGGTGTTGCAGGTCGAGACCGTGGCCGGGAACCGCACGGATAACCAGCGTGCCAGCCAGCTTTTGGCTGGTTTCGGCATTTCTGCGCGGCCATTTGATTCGCTCCGGCTCGCAGTACTGCGACAGGTTTTGCCCCACGATATCGGGCCAGCGGGCCAGCAATTCGCCATAGGCAAAGCCATAGCGGGCAAAGCTCGCTTTTGTCAGTTTCTCAAAATGCTTGTCTAGCCGTTCCATGTGAAGTCTATACTGTGGATAACAGATAATGCGAATGTATTGAACAAAGAGAATGGCAGAACAAGGGCTTCACCAGGATTTGGCGGGAAAACTTTTGCGCTGGTATGATATCCACGCCCGCGATTTGCCGTGGCGGTCAAAGCCCGGTGTTGCAGCCAATCCTTACCATGTCTGGCTTTCCGAGATTATGCTGCAACAGACAACCGTTGCCGCCGTTCGCGATTATTATCTCAAATTCCTCAAGCTCTGGCCCAAAGTTTCCGGCCTTGCCGCAGCCAGCCAGGACGATGTGCTGCGCGCCTGGGCGGGTCTTGGCTATTATGCCCGCGCCCGCAACCTGCATGCCTGCGCCAGGGAAATCGTAAGCCAATGGAACGGTGAATTTCCCACCACGCAAATTGAATTGCAAACGCTCCCCGGTATTGGCCCCTACACCTCGGCTGCCATTGCAAGCATCGCCTTCGGTGGCCGCCATGCGGCTGTCGATGGCAATGTCGAGCGCGTAATTGCAAGGCTCTATGCCATCGAAACCCCACTCCCATTATCCAAGCCACTCATCAGGGAAAACGCACAAGCACTTGTTCCCTCAAGGCGTACCGGCGATTTTGCCCAGGCGCTTATGGATTTGGGTGCCACCATCTGCACACCGCGCGCCCCCACCTGCAGTATCTGTCCGTGGGCGGAGCATTGTGAAGGGCGAAGGCGCGGGCTCGCCGAAAGCCTGCCACGAAAGTTGCCCAAACAGCCAATCCCCACCCGCAAGGGAGTTGCGTTTTGGGCAGAGCGCCGCGATGGCCACATTCTGCTGCGCCGCCGTCCCCAGAAAGGTCTGCTGGGCGGCATGATGGAAATCCCTTCAACCCAATGGGCTACAATACTGCCGCGCCGGATTGAACCACCCGTTCCGGCGAAATGGAAAAAATTGACAGCACAGGTAGAACACACATTCACCCATTTCCATCTGGAATTGAGCGTGTGGAAAGCAATGATAGATGACAAGTCCCTACCGCAAGGTGATTACAGCTGGGTACACATGCGCGATCTTGAACACGAGGCGCTGCCATCCCTCATGCGCAAAGTGGTGGCCCTAGCGACGGCCACCAACCTCGTCAATGTGGGCTAGCATGTCCGCCGGATCGTCAAACACGCGGTAAGCGCCCGAGCGCTGCAATTCGTCTGTGCCATATCCGCCTGAGAGAAATCCAATGCCGAGGGCCCGCGCCCGCTGGGCCGCCAGCATGTCCCAGATGCTGTCACCCACCACGCACGCCGTTTCAATGTCGATGCCGAGTTTTTCGGCCGCCGCCAGAAACAAGTCAGGGTCGGGCTTGGCATAGGCCACAACATCACGCGTGATCACCGGTACTTTTGTTGCATCAACGCCCAGGATTTCCAGCACCGGCCCTGCCGTGACCATGCGGCCGGAAGTGGCAATGGCCCATGGAATTTCTGTGTCGGTGAGATATTTCAAAAGTGCGCGCGCCCCCGGCAGTGGCCGTGTGTTGGCTGAATGCGCATTGTAATGGGCCGCGTGATG
>JANMPF010000335.1:0-6964 GCA_031369725.1 Rhodobiaceae bacterium
AGCATTTCCACCGGGCAGCGGGCCTATTGGGTATGTCCATTGGTGGAAGACAGCGAACTGGTTGATTTGGCTGCCGCCGAGGATCGCTTCAAGCAGTTGGAGCGGGTTTTCCCGCAGCGCGTCGGGCTCATTCATGGCAGGCTGAAAGGCACTGCGAAAGACGCTGTCATGGCAAGTTTCAAGTCTGGTGCTCTGGACATTCTGGTCTCGACGACGGTAATCGAGGTTGGTGTCGATGTGCCGCAAGCCAGCATCATGGTGATTGAAAACGCCGAGCGCTTCGGTTTGGCGCAACTGCACCAGTTGCGCGGGCGTGTGGGGCGCGGCACAGCAAAGTCAAGCTGTGTGCTGGTCTATCAAGAGCCGTTGGGCGAAACGGCCAAAGCGCGCCTCAAAATCATGCGCGAAACGGAAGACGGGTTTCGCATTGCGGAAGAAGATTTGCGGCTGCGGGGGGCGGGTGAAATGCTGGGAACCCAGCAAGCTGGACTTCCGCTTTTTCGAATTGCCGATCTCAGCGTGCATGGCGATTTGCTGGTTGCCGCACGTGACGATGCTGCGTTAATTCTCGCGGGTGACCCAGAATTGAAAACAGCACGCGGCGAGGCTTTGCGTATTTTGCTTTATCTGTTTGAAAGGGATGCAGCTGTCAAATTGCTGTCAGCGGGATAAATTGGCAGGCTAGAGCCATATGGGTTTTGACGACCCAATCCCATACCCCTCACCCTGAGGCGCCCTGCGAAGCAGGGCCTCGAAGGGCTGCTGGATGCGCAAAAGGTGCTTCGAGGCATCGCAAGGGCGATGCACCTCAGCATGAGGGAATCGTGAATTAGGTCAACCAAAACTCATCCTGCTTTAATTGACGATCCAGCCAATGGCAAAGCTGTTGATGTTTTTTTCGCGCAGGCACTTCAATGCGAGTTCAACGTGTTTTCCCGAGGTAATAACGTCATCAACAACAAGTGTTGTACCTTCCAGGGGGCCTACAAATTCCATAGCGTTCAGTTTTGCACTGGACTTTGGATGCGATGAGCCTTTTGGCACGTTGGTTTTCAATACGTTTTTGAAGCTGCATTTCAACAGGCGCGCCAATTCGGTGGCTATTTGCACCGATAAACAGTCCCCCCTGCCGGAGCTTCCACACGGTATCGGCACCACATTCGCAATTGAATTTGCACCAAAGTGAGCAACAGTGGCCTTTGCCAGCTCTTCCGCAATGAATGTCACAAATGATTTGGGAATATCTGCCTTCAAGGCGGTGAGGGCTGCGATTTGATAGGGCTTTATGGTTGCCCGCCAGCTCCTTATGCCAATGTAAGACACGCCATTGCGCGCCAGAAGGCGGTGTCTGACGAGAAGGGTTTTCAGCAGAAATGCAGCCGACGTTTGGTCTGGCTCAAGTTTTTGGATTAACCCATTCTCGGCAAACGCGTTGCTGGCCGCCTGCTCGTTTGCAAAAACCGGATTGCCTACATGCCATTCAAAATCGGTTCCGATGAGACGCACAAGCAGGAGCAACGCCGTCATCAAATCATGATCCTCGAATACCGAGGGACCGGGATTCAAAGCCATCAGTACGGCAGTGCCATTTGCAGTTGATTGCTGAATGCGAAATGCGAGAAATGACTTGACCTTGGGAACCGACCGCAACATGGGATGACCGAGAAGCTCCTCGGCATGCCCCGTGTCAACAACTGAAATAGCGTTGCATGTGGGGCCGTCCAAGGCAGACAAATGCCATTTTTCCGAGATTTCAGTTTCCAAAAAACCGTAGCTGCCAACCACACTCAATTTTTTGGTTGCTTTGGATTTATGATAAATGAACACCTGCGGCGAATGTGTAATCCTTGATACCAACTCGCAGACTTGATCCATCAGCCTCTCCAGGTTTTTGGACAGGCATTAAGCCTAGGCCCGTTTAAAAAGTTGTAAAGGAAAAACTCTGCGGATGCTGAAATTAAGTGGATAATCCTCATCTAAATTGATGTTTTCACCACCTTAGGTACACTCGGTTCAGGCAAAAATGAAACTCAAGCATCCATTTTCAATTTAAAATACGTCCAAATTTAAAGTTCTACTTCTGAAAACAAACAATGAAAGAAATTATTCGTTTTCCATAGCCCGTTCTTCATGGCCCACAAACCATTCCACCATTTCAGTCCAGATTGTCTCAGCAAGTGCGGGGTCCAAATGATGGGCGCGGGCGAGCACGCGGGCGCGGTCAATAACGTAATCCACGCGGGCCGGAACGCGGGCCGCAACACCATCACGCTTTTTCACCATGATCACCGCCTCAACCAAGCGTTGACGCTCAGCCAGCAATTTGATGAGCTTTTCGTCAACACTGTCAATTTCGCGGCGAAGATCGGAGATGCTGGTTTTTGATTGGGTCATCGTCACGAAATGAACCTGGCTGCGCCAAAGGTGAATGTGTCGTAGCGCCGCGCCACCCCATGGCTCCATATTTCCCGCGGGGTTCCGGCACGACGACCCAAGGCCGATTTCCCGACAGATTTCTCGCGGTTGTCAAGACGGCTTCACCGTTTTGTATGATGATGGAATGCGCGCCGCTGCGCCAAACGTCAAAGCGATCGATCCTGGTGCGAACACCTTTGCAGGCATTTCGCAGTGGGTAGTTCGCAACGACAATGTCCAGCTTGTCGCAAGAAGGTTGTGGCCCATCGCCTTGCATGAAAAAGGCGAGTGTCTTGCCATTCACGGTTGCACGGCATGAACGGCCAGCACATACCCACCCTGCCCGCCTGGCCGCTTCTTTGAAGGTTGCTTCCTCACCGCTGGCTTGCAGCCATTTTTCGCCAGAAAAACGCCCCTTGCTGGCATTGACAAAAACCAGATCGCCGGTCGCATCACGAAACGCAACGTTGGCCGCGGTCTTTTCGACGAAAATGTCGGGAAGTACTGAAAATTGCGCCAACCCAAGTGCTGCAACCAAAAATGATATGCCCACATATCTGGCCTTGCCTTTTATCAGGCAAATGCAAGCAGCACCGGTGGCAAAGCCAATCGCACTGGCGATGGGCAGTTGTGGAATTATATGCTGGGCTCCCGGCAACGCAGCCACATAACCAGATATGGCAAGAACCAATTCAAGACCCTTGCCGAGAATTGCGAGCGGCAAAGCCTCCAGTCCAAAAGGCATGAGTACGACGCTCAGCAGGGCAAAGGGCATGACGATGAAACTCATGACCGGAATGGCAAGTCCGTTGGCCAACACCCCATAGGGTGCCAATCTGCCAAAATGATAAGCTGCAGGGATGGATGAGAAGGCGCCGGCCACGAGGGTTGTGAGAACTGCGGCGATGACAAGCTTCAGAATTTTCCGACTGTGCTGTTTCAACCGGCTTTCAATGCGGTATTCAATCGCTGCGGCAGGTTTGTTCCAATGTTCAAAAAATGCCGCAAGCCCCATCACCGCCATGAAAGACATTTGGAAACTGGCTTGTATGGCGGACTCCGGTTGCAACACCAGGATAAGCAGTGCTGCCAGTGCCAGGCTTCGCAGTGAAAATGCGGGCCGGTCCAGCAGGATGGCGAGAAAGACGACGGCCAGCATGATATAGGACCGCTGGGTTGCTGCCTGGGAACCGGCAAGCAACATATAGACAAAGCCGAAAATCAAGGCCGCCGCTGCTGCCCATTTTTTGATGGGGTAATTCTGGGCAAGCCCTGGAGACAGTGCCAGAAAGGCCCGCACGACCCAGAATACGCCACCGGCGGCAAGCGACATGTGTAAACCAGAAATTGAAAGAATATGCGCAAGCCCAGAAATTTGCAGGCTTTTGTTGATGTCTTTGGGAATTGCGGCGCGCTCGCCGGTGATCATGGCATCGCCAAGGGCGGCAATTGTGCCGTCCAGGTGCTGGCGAATGCGACCGCCAATTTCCTGGCGCAAAGCATTCAGGTGGTAGGAAAGCCAAAGCGATGGGGAACTGGTTTTACCCAATATGTCAATCTTTGAAGTGATGCGGCCGCTGCCGCCAATGCTTTGAAAATACAGTTGCCTGCCGTAGTCAAATCCACCCGGCATGGTTGGTGACGACAGTGGTGCAAGCAGTGCCTTGAAGGCGATGCGGGCACCAATGTCAGGCGTGCCGTTGCGGGTGAAATTGGCGAGCCGCAGGCGTAATGGCATTTGTGCTGTGGTGAGACCCTGCATTTCTGTGGGCTGCAAAATCAGTGTGCCACGCTTGGCTGATGCACCTTCACTATCTGTCACGATGCCGACAATTGCAATGTCGCCGGTTGTTGCCTTCAACAAGGGTGTTGCAACCATTTCCGCCCGGAACTTCGCCAGCGCAAAGCCGGTGAGAAGGATGGCCGCGAGCAGTATGCCGCCGCGGCCACGCGCAGAGACAAACAATGCGAGTGCTACAATGGCGATGAAAACGGTGAGCAATACAGTCGGCTCTTGCGGCAGTGAAAAATAGAACCAGATGCCAAAGGTGAGGGCAACGGGTGCCCACAGCACGGTGGATCCCCGCTGTGCCTCGCAAAGCCCATGTAACTTCTCGCCAATCACCGCCCACGCCCCCGACCCACTATACGCAACCCAAAGGCTTGTGCTAATTCACCTGACAACTGCCTTCGGGTGCTATCCCCACCACCAGCCTACAAGGAAAACGGTGTTCATGTCATTGCCCGTCGTTACACGCTTTGCCCCCTCGCCCACGGGCTACCTGCACATCGGCGGGGCCCGCACTGCCCTGTTCAATTGGGCCTATGCCAAGCACACTGGCGGCAAGATGCTGCTGCGCATTGAGGATACTGACCGTGAGCGCTCAACCGATGCAGCGATCGACGCCATTCTTGCTGGCATGACATGGCTGGGGCTGACATGGGATGGTGATGCGGTTTCACAACATGCCCAAGCCTTCCGCCACCGGGAGGTGGCTGAACAATTGCTGGCCAAGGGACACGCCTATCATTGCTACTGCAGCCCACAGGAACTGGACGCCATGCGCGCCAAGGCTGAGGCCGAGAAACGCCCTATCCGTTATGACGGCACGTGGCGTGACCGTGCCCCATCTGACGCGCCAGACGGGGTAAAACCGGTTATCCGCTTTAAATCACCGCAGACGGGCGAAACCGTGATCGATGACAATGCGCAAGGGCGTGTGGTGTTTGCCAACAAGGACCTCGACGATCTCATCATCCTGCGTTCTGATGGCAACCCAACCTATAATCTTTCCGTTGTGGTTGATGACCATGACATGGGGGTCAGCCACATTATACGCGGTGTTGACCATCTCACCAATGCAGCGCGGCAAACGCAGATCTATGTGGCCATGGGGTGGAAGGTGCCCAACATGACCCACGTGCCGCTAATCCATGGCCCTGATGGTGCAAAGCTTTCAAAACGCCACGGTGCCCTGGGTGTTGAGGCCTACCGCGCCATGGGTTATCTGCCGGCGGCGTTACGCAATTACCTCGCCCGGTTGGGCTGGAGCCATGGTGATGATGAAATTTTTTCCACCGAACAGCTGGTGGAATGGTTTGAGCTTGCCAATATTGGCAAATCGCCGGCGCGCTTTGACTATGCCAAGCTTGAAAACCTGAATGGCCATTACATCCGCCAAATGGATGATGAGGCATTGTTAAATGCCTTGATTGCCTTTCTGCCATTTGCGGAAGACGGGCCTGCTTTATTGGGCAGGATTGATGACACAAAGCGTGGCCAATTGAGTAAGGCCATGGCAGGCCTCAAGGAACGCGCAAAAACCCTGGTTGAACTCAAAAATGGTGCGGCCTATCTTTTCGCCATACGGCCGCTGGCGATGGATGAGAAGGCCAGGCAAATCATTGCCGAAGGCGGCATAGCAGCCTTGCAAGAGTTGGTACCTGTTCTCAGCGGGTGTGTTGACTGGACGGCATCGGCAATTGAGGCGGCAGTCAAGGCCCATGCGGAAGCCAAAGGCATCAAACTGGGCAAGTTGGCGCAACCTTTGAGAGCTAGCCTTACCGGCACATCCACATCACCGCCCATTTTCGACGTGCTGGAAGTGCTGGGCCGGGTAGAGGCCATGGGCCGGATAAACGATCTGGTGAATTGACCTTTTTGTTGCGCTGCAATAAGACTTACTTATGCATGAGATAGGGGCCTTTTATGACTGACGCAGATACTTCCGCGAAGCTAACATTCCAGGGCAAATCCTATGACTTGCCGGTGATCAAGGGTTCCATGGGACCGGATGTGGTTGACATCACCAATCTGTATTCGGAAGCGAAGGTTTTCACCTTTGACCCGGGCTATACGTCGACCGCCGCCTGCGAATCCAAAATCACCTATATCGACGGTGATGCGGGAATCCTGCTGCACCGTGGCTATCCCATCGATCAGCTTGCGGAAAATGGCGACTTCGTCGAAACGTGTTACCTGCTCTATTATGGTGAACTGCCAACCCAGGCGCAGCGCAAATCATTTGAACACGCGATCACCCATCACACCATGATTCATGAACAGATGGCGCGGTTTTTCCAGGGTTTCCGCCGCGACGCGCACCCCATGGCAGTCATGGTGGCAGTGGTGGGTGCCATGTCGGCCTTCTATCATGACTCGACTGATATCAATGACCCGCGGCAGCGCGAAATCGCTTCGCACCGGATGATCGCCAAGCTGCCAACCATTGCGGCCATGGCTTACAAATATCACATTGGCCAGCCTTTTGTGTATCCGCGCAACGAGTTGAGCTATGCCGCCAATTTCCTGCACATGTGCTTTGCCGTGCCGTGTGAAGAATACAAGGTAAACCCAATTCTGGCGCGGGCCATGGACCGCATTTTCATTCTGCATGCCGACCATGAGCAGAATGCCTCCACTTCGACAGTGCGATTGGCCGGCTCATCTGGTGCCAATCCCTTTGCCTGTATTGCTGCTGGTATTGCCTGCCTGTGGGGGCCTGCGCATGGCGGTGCAAATGAAGCGGCCCTCAACATGCTGGGTGAA
>JANMPF010000345.1:0-7117 GCA_031369725.1 Rhodobiaceae bacterium
GGTGCCGGTATCGCAACTTCAGGCGCTTCGGCAATGACCGGCTCTTGTGGCTGTTCAGCCGGGTTCAAGCGTTGAATTTTAAGCTTTGCGCCTTTGGATTCGGCCGCATGCCTGGATTCGGGAGTTGGTGCAGGCGCTGGAATTGGTTCCGGTGCGACAACCGAAAGTGCAGGGGTAGCCAAGGCGGGCTCGACAAAAATCTCTTCATCTTTTTTGAAGAATTTGAGTTGCTCGGGGTTGATTTTATCAACGGGCTTTGCTTCGGGAGAAAGACTGGGGTTTACAATAGTGTTTTCGAGTTTGCGGAGAATATCAAGAATGGCGAGCGTTTCAGCCGAGCGCTGGCGCTTGGCATATTCCTCAAGAAACCAACGGCCGCGCTGGGTTTCCAAAACTGCCGCTTCCAAACTCTCGAAACTTTCGTTCCGGTAACCCTCAACATTAGCCGACATACGCAACGCTCCACACACTCACCTGCAATACGCGCAGGGCCACCCCGCGCAGAGTATCGTAGAAAGTGGTGAAATATTGGTTTAGATTCCGGACATTCATCATGCCAGCACGAATATTTGGCCTTCGGTTTTCGATTTTCTATGCCTTTCTCACGATTGGCAACGGCATGCAGCTGCCATTCCTGCCCCTCTGGTTGCATGCCAAAGGGTTAACGGTAGCTGAGATTGCGCTGGTTATTGCCAGCATGACGGCCAGCCGTTTTGTGGCCATTCCGTTGGCTGCCTATTTTGCCGACAGGTACCGCAACCGCCGCAGCCTCATCATTCTGTTCAGTTTTGCCTCGTCATTTGGGTATTTGCTGTTGGCATTATCCAATGGATTTGCACAAATCCTGCCCAGTGCAATTTTTGCGTCAATGTGCATTTCACCGATTTTCACCCTCGCAGAAAGCTTCAGTGTTGATGGCAGCGCCCACCACGGGCTGGATTATGGGCGTTTGCGGCTGTGGGCCTCCATCAGTTTCCTGAGCGGAAATCTGGGGGCTGGCGCATTGCTGCTTTATCTGCCGATTGGCTCGCTCATCTATCTTATTGCCGCAGCGCAGGGTGTATCGTCGCTTGTCGCGTTTTTGCTTCCGCCTGATCCGGTTGTTGACCGGCCCTTGCCACTGTCTGAGCGGCCTGCCAATGTTTTCAACGCCTTCAGGCTTTTGATGACGGGCGGGTTTGTCATTTTCATTGTTGCCGTAAGCCTGGGCCAATCAACCCACGCCATGCTTTATTCCTTCGGGCCCGTGGAATGGGACCGGCTAGGCTATGACGAATTCACGATCGGCAGTTTTTGGGCCATTTCCATCATGGGTGAGGTGACGCTGTTTGCCTTTTCAAATTCCCTGGTCAAACGTTTTGGCGCGATCAATTTAATCCTGATGGGAATTTCTGGCGGCTTTGTGCGCTGGCTTTTGATGTCGCATGATTTTGGGCTGGTGGTGAGTGCTACCTTGCAAAGCTTTCATGGCATCTCGTTTGCAATGGTTCACCTGGGCACCATGCATTATATCCGACTCACCATTCCACAAGGCTTGCGCAATTCAGCCCAGGGCCTGTACGCGGCGTTTTCGGGTGGCATTGCCATGTCGGGCATGATGGCAGTTGCGGGGATGCTTTACGGGCAACTGCTGGGTGGAACTTATCTGGTGATGGCGGCGGTTTCGTTGGCGGCTTTGAGTTTTGCCTTTGCCCTGAGGCGGATTAGCCCCACAGCTCTGGTAATGGCGGATACATCAAACTGCCATCAAATGTAATTCCGGGGTTTCTATCGCGGGCCAGCAGCAGCGGGCCGTCGAGGTCAATGACCTGGGCAAATTGCGCCACCAGCATGGCGGGAGCCATGGCAAGCGATGTGGCCAGCATGCAGCCTACCATGATTTTGAAATTCATTTCCGTGGCCGCATGGGCAAGAGCCAAGGCTTCGGTAAGGCCCCCGGTTTTATCCAACTTGATATTGATGGCGTCGTATTTGCCGGCGAGTTCATGCAAATGTTCACGGTCATGAGCGGACTCGTCGGCACAAATCGTGACGATATGTTCGATGTGGCGAAGCGCTTCATCATCACCGGCGGGAAGTGGCTGTTCGATGAGCTCTACGCCCACATCGGCACAGGCTTTGAATAATCCGGGCAGCTGTGCTGGCGTCCAGCCCTCATTGGCATCTATGATCAGGCGGCTGGTGGGGGCAGCTCTTCGAATGAGGCGCAAGCGCTCGACATCGCCCTCGCTTCCGAGCTTCAGCTTTAGAAGTGGGCGATCACTCGCTGCTTCTGCTGCCTTGGCCATGGCTTCAGGGGTATCAAGGCTCAAGGTGAAGGCCGTTACCATCGGGTGCGGTTCGTGGAGTTTGGCAAGCTGCCACACGGGCTTTGCGGCACGCTTGGATTCGAGATCCCACAGGGCGCAATCCAAGGCATTGCGGGCAGCGCGGGAGTTTACGAGATTCGCCACGTCAGTATGGGTAAAGCCTGCTTCGATTTTTTTACTTGCCGATTGGAGGGACGCAACCACGCCTTCAACAGTTTCACTGTAGCGTGGGTAGGGCACGCATTCGCCGCGGCCCATGAATGTGCTGTCCTCAAGTGTGACCACAACAACTTCTGCGGTTGTTTTGCTGCCGCGTGAAATTGTGAAATTTCCGGCTATTGGCCAGCTTTCATGCGCAATCGAAAGTTTCAGCATGCAAAGCCTAGTCAATGCGGCCGCTGGCTTCAGCCAGCAGCATATAGATTTTGCCAGAATCGGAGGCAAGGCAGGCCTCGACCAGCTGGTTGCCCTTGGGGGTTTCCGCCACTGTGTCGAGCAGGCGTTCGAAAAGCCTGATGTAGGAATCAACGCGGGTGCGCAGGTTGCGATCCTCGAGATAACGCGTGGTCACTGTCTTGATAAGGCGCTTGCCGTGCGCATCATGAAGGCGCTGGATGTAGACATCCTTCTCGGTCTTGGCAAAGCGTTTCTCAAGATCGGGTGGCAGGCCATCCAGCACTTCCACAATGTCGCGGGCTGCACCATTGAGTTTCTGGGTGAGGGTTTCTATCTCACGTGACATCGCCTTGTTGTCTGCAGGCAACGGCAGCGGGTTTGCATCGGCCCTCCTGGGGGCAAGAGGTGCGCGGGAGACTTGCGCCACGATTTTGGATTCAAGCTGCTCCATGGCTTTCTTCAAGGCGCTAGGCGTTCCGGATGGCGGAGCTTGGAACGTAGCGCCTTCTATTTTCCCGCGTTAGGGTCCCTCGTGCGTGAAGAGCTGAAGCTTGGGCCGGAGAAATCATTTGCGCCAGTTTGGCGCTTGACCACATCTGCCAGGGCGTTCAAGGCGGCAATTTGATCAGCCACAACCTTGCGCATGGCATCGGCATTGGTTTTGGTTTCTTCCGGCAAATCAACAATGGCGCGTTTCAGGTCGGAGCGGGCAAGATCAATATCCTTTACCACTTGCTGGGCTGTCATGCGCATGTCCTGGGCGGTTTGCTGGAAGTCACTGGCGGTTGACGACAGCATTTCATTCATTGACGCCATGGCACGTTCATGCTGTTCACGAAGGACGCGTGAGGCTTGCGTGATCTGGCCCCCTGAACTGGATTCAAGCTTGCGAATTTCCTGTTCCAGATTGCTCACGGCGATATTGGTTTGCTCAGCAATTACACGGCCAATGTCCTTGGAGCGCAATTCGGCGGCGGCCAAGGATTCTTCAATGAGGTTCATGTAGCTGGTCATGACCGTATCAATTTCCTGGGCACGGGCTGCCGCACCATCAATCAACGAGTCAAGCGCATCCCTGCGGTTAATCAGGACACGTTCCATTTCGTCGTTGAACTTGTCGATCGATTTCTCAACCAGGCCAGACACGTCTTCGAGGCGATCGGAAATGCGGCTGCCAGTCAATTCAAGCTTGCCGGTGAGCTGCATGGACACGCTTTCCAGATTGTCATCAAGGGTTGTGGCAGCAGTTGAGAGTTGATCGGCCAGATAGGTGTTGGCGGTTTCAACATGCCTGGAGAATATGCGATGGGCTTCATCAAGACGGGTATTGGTGGTGGTTGAAGCGCCCTCAAATTCCTTAACGGCCCTGTCAATACGGTCAACCAGCAGGCCGGTTTCCGTTTCAAAGCGACCGGTGATTTGAAGCGTAGTATGTCCCAAGCCATCGGAAAAAGCTTCACTGGCCTTGCTGAGGTCATTGATCATCTGGCTGCTGGCCGTATCGAGGATTTCCGCAAATTTGGCACCGGTTCCAGCAAGTCGGCCAGAAATATCGCCTGTGACCTTTTCGAGCGCTTCGGTTGCCACGTCAAAGCGTTGGCCAAGTTCACGCGCCGTTGTGTCAATGCGGGTAAACATCGAGTTGCCGGCTGAATTGAGCTGGTTGGTCACCTCGGTTGAAGTTTTTTCCAAACGCTGGGCCATGAGCTGGTTGGCGTCGGTTACCTGACGGGTCACCCGCACCGCGGTGTCGGCGAATGTGTTGGTCACTTCGGTTGATGTTTGATCCAACTGTTCAGTCATCATCTTGGTGTTGGCGGTGAACAGGGCAGAAAGTTCAGTTGTCGCCTGCTCCAGCTGGGTGCCAAGCCGGTTCTCGGTGGATCCGAGCAGGGTGCTGAGTTCGGTTGACGATGAATCGAGTTGTTTGGTGAGCTTCTCGGTAACCGTTGCAACACGGTTGGTCACATCGCCGGCGGTGGTGTTGATGTGGTCGTGTATGCGGGTCGCGGTCGTTTCGAGCTGATCGGTCATGTGCAACGAAGCGCGATCAAGCCTGCTGCTTACGCTTTGTGCCGTGCTTTCCAACTGGCTGGTCATGGAACTGGTGGTGTCGTCAAGGCGGGCGTAGAGCTGGTGGGAGGTTTCCTGCAACTTGGATGTCAAATCACCTGACGATTCATGCAGCAGGGTGAAGAGGGCATCGCGGGCGCTGCCAATTTTCTGGATGAACTCGCCAGAGGTGCTGATGAGCTTGTCAGTGACGAGACCGCCGGAACCTTCAATGTTCTGGGCAAGGGCGATACCTGAGTCCTGCATCTGGCGACTGACAATGTCCGAGGTTTCCTTAAGATGGGATGCAATCGTGCCGCTGGTTGTCACCAGCAAGTCGTTGATGTTCGAACCTGTCATTTGCATTTGGCTGGCAACGCCTGCACTCATTTCTACAAGGCGCGCGTTGACAGTATTGGTGGCCATATCGATTGAATCAAAGACACGCAGTGCGGTGCCTTCAATAGTGGTGCCGAGCTCACTGGCGCGGCTGTCGAGGCTGTTATAGATTTTCTCGGCAGTCTGTTCGACGTGGGTGTTTACATAATTGGCCTGTTGATCGAGGCGATCGAACACACCGGTGGACGTTTCATCCAGTTTCAAGTTGATCTGGCTGGCTTTTACGCCAATTTCACTGAACAGGCGGTTGGTTGTTTCCTCCACCTTGCCCGCAAGGCCTGAGCCTGAGGCGTTCAACTGGGAAAGAAGCTGATTTGCCGTCTGGTCAAGCCCGGTCAGGAACTGTGTGCTGGTTGATGTCAGGCGCTCGGACAGGCGTGATGTTGCATCATCAACACTGCCAATGATTTGGCTTGACGCCTGGTCGAGATAACCGCTCAGATCACTGCGTGAGCGGTTAATTTTTTCGAGATAGTCAAGGGTTACGGATTGCAGCCCGTCTGTCACATGACCGCGGCTTTGTTCAATTTGCTGGGCAGCATCAATGCCGGAGCGCTCGATAAGGGCAGCCACTTCGGCCGATGTTGCCTTCAAATGATAGGTGATATTGCCACCGGAACTTTGCACAACATCGGCCATTTCAGCAGTGGCCTGCTTGATTTGATCGACAGAAGCGGTGGACACCCGGTCAATGGTGCGGCCAAGTTCCAGGTTTACACCCGTGAGGTCATCAACACTTTGCTTCAGCAATTGCAAGACGTTGGATTCCATGCCCTGGATGTTCTTGCCGAAATTCGACGATTCGGAATTGAGATGGCTTGCAGCCGATGAGAGGGTTTGGATCTGGTCTTGCAAGTGTTGCGAGAAGGAGCGCAACTCGCCAACCAACATGCCGGACATGCGCTCCATTTGCGCGGTTTGGCCGCCGATTTCATCACCAGCAATGGAGGCGCGTGACGACACCTCGTCAATGGTGCGGGAAAGTTCGACAGCTGAATTCTTCAAGCCCTGTTCAAGCTTGCCCAATGTACTTTGCGCATTGCTGATGACATGGTCGAGATTCTGGGTGTTGGTTTCAAGTCTTGCCAGCATGGGAATGGATTCGTTGCCCACAACGAGACCGGCATTGTGCAAGGCAGCGCGCTGGTTCTCAAGGCCGGTGACGAGGCTTCGAATACGGTCCTCATTGCCACCGAAGGCACGTTCAATGGCTGAAATTTCCTTGTGGACGATTTCTTCGAGAACGGTGGCGCGCTGGACCGCGTGTTCAACGCCGCCCACCAGCAAATCAACCTCGGAGCGGACAGCTTGGGCAATTGACGTCAAACCTTCCGTTGCAATGTCCTGCGGCCTGATCAGGCGCATGGCAGACTGCATGAGAACTTCAGAAACCTGGCGAAGCTGTTGGGCACGCCAGAGGAAATAGGCCATGACCCACATGATGGCGATGGGCAGAACCAGAAGGGCAAGCGAGTTGATGAGCTGCGGCAGGGCCTGATCCATTATCAGTGAAGAATATGACATTGACCAGACGAAAACCCACACGAGGGTGAGGAGGCTGGCCATAACATAGGCTGCGTAGGAAGGCTGGCGGTTCAGCCTTGCCATTAACCTTGCGGTGCCGGGGTCATTTTCATTGGCGGGGCGACCGCGCATGGGTGCCGCTTCCAACGACGGTCCGCGCCGCACTTCTGCTGGCTTTTCGACAGAGCGTTTGTCCCTGCGACGCGTGTCCATTGTGCTATTTGCCATCTGATTTACCCACATTCTCAAAATCGTGTACTAACAACCAACTTGGCTGCCAGTGAAGACTTTTGCTGACGAAAGAACCTGCCAGTCCCAACAGGTTGGCCCCCTTCATCGTCAAAGCCATGGATTCCCACCATAACCCATTGAAGGCCCTAGTAGAACCCGTTCTGACCGCCGTCCCAAGAATAATTAAAGATTTGGTTAAGATTATG
>JANMPF010000381.1:0-4930 GCA_031369725.1 Rhodobiaceae bacterium
CTTGCGCACCTTCCGGCGCATTGTGCTGCCCGCCATCTGGCCGGTGATGGCCGTCGCCATTCTGATCCGGGGCCTTGATCTGGTGCGCATCTTCGACATTATCTGGGCGCTGACGGCAGGCGGGCCAGGCACCATGACAGAAACCATTTCAGTCTATACCTATTCGCAAGGCTTTAAGCAGTTTGAAACGAGCTATACGGCGGCGATTGCATTTCTCGTCATCATCATACTGACCTGTGTGGTGACCTGGGCCATCAGGCGGATGGGGCTGGCGAAATGAATTCCCTTCCATTTCACCGCCGCAAAGATGTCCGTCTCGCCCTGCGCTACATTTTGGCCTGCGTACTTGTCGTGATCTTCGTCTTCCCGGTCTATTGGCTGTTCATCATCTCGTTCAAGACCCCGGATGAGATATTTGCCTTTCCGCCCGTGTGGTATCCCAGGAGCATTCAATTCTCCAACTACATGGTGTTGTTCAAGGACGGTGATGCGGAAACCGTTCTCAACAGCCTGATATTGGCAACAACTTCGACACTCTTTGCGATGATCCTTGGTACAATTGCCGCTTACAGCCTGGTGCGCTTCAGAACCGGTGGTGAGAATCTGGCAGTGTGGATTATCTCGCAACGCATGATGCCACCTGTCGCCATTGTGTTCCCGATTTTCCTGCTCTACGTATTCTTGGGCTGGGTCGATACTTACGTCGGTCTTATATTGCTCTATACGGCCTTTAGCCTTCCCTATGTAATCTGGATGATGCGCGGGTATATTGAAGATATTCCGCTTGAGCTTGAGGAGAGTGCGCTCGTTGACGGCTGTTCACGCTGGGCGGTGCTTTGGAAAGTCGTAATGCCGATGGCACGCTCGGGGCTTTTTGCGACCGCCGTTTTCACTTTCGTTTTCGCGTGGAATGACTTCCTCTTCGCACTGGTGCTGACGCGCACCGAGGTAACAACGTACACTGTGCAGGTCACCCACTATTTTGGCGGCCAATCCAACTTCTGGGCCAAGATTGCCGCCATGTCTGTGCTCGGTACAATTCCCGTATTCTTTGCAGTCGCCACGATGCAGCGATATCTGGTGCGTGGCATCTCGATGGGCGCAGTGAAGGGCTAGATAATGTCAGATTTGAAGATCACCGGCCTCCACAAATACTACGGCAGCTTTCATGCCGTGAAGGGCATAGACCTTGAGGTCCCGTCCGGAGAATTCACAGTGCTTGTCGGTCCTTCGGGCTGTGGTAAATCCACCTTGCTTCGGACCATCGCCGGGCTTGAGGAGGCCAGCGAAGGGGCCATTGAAATCGGCAACAAGGATGTCACCTGGGCAAGGC
The DNA here is from genome assembly GCA_031369725.1 of Rhodobiaceae bacterium. GTDB lineage: Bacteria > Pseudomonadota > Alphaproteobacteria > Rhizobiales > Aestuariivirgaceae > Aestuariivirga. Next base: position 1,334 of record JANMPF010000381.1, read on the forward strand.
CTGGTGACCGCGACATTGCCATGGTTTTCCAGAATTACGCGCTTTACCCCTACTTGAACGTGTTTGAGAACATCGCCTTTGGCTTGCGGGCACGGAAATTTGCCATTCCCGAAATCAATAAACGCGTCAACAATGCAGCTGACATGCTTGGGATCGGGCCCCTGCTGCAGCGCCTGCCGCGCGAGTTGTCCGGCGGCCAGCGCCAGCGGGTTGCCATCGGGCGGGCCATTGTGCGTGACGCGCGCCTGTTCCTGTTTGATGAGCCGTTGAGCAACCTTGATGCACAACTGCGTGACGACATGCGCGTGGAAATCAAGCGCCTGCACCAGGAACTCGGCCGCACCATGATCTATGTGACGCACGACCAGATTGAAGCCATGACCCTTGCGGACCGCATCGTGCTGCTGCGCGACGGTCGCATCGAGCAACTGGGGGCACCGCTTGATCTTTTCGAACGTCCTGCCAATCGTTTTGTCGCGAGTTTCCTCGGCAGCCCCAAGATGAACTTCATTCCGGCAACACTCAACGGAAATATTGCGATACTTTCAGATGGCACAAAGCTCACCCTGGTTGGCAAGCGCAATGGAAAAGCCAAACAAGCGGTCATTCTTGGCATACGGCCGCAGCATATCGCTCTTTCAGGCAAGAGCGTTGCGATAGGCCATGTTCAGGTGAAGGTCACGGTCGAGCTGGTGCAGCCCACGGGTTCGCGCCTGCAGGTCGCTTTTCCGCTTGGGGGCAAAAGCATTGTAGCCGAGCTTGAGTCCCGTGACGTCAGCAAGCCCGGAGAGAAAATTACCATTGATATTGATATGACCCGCGCCGTCGTCATTGATCCACAAACTGAAAAAGTCACCTGAACCGGAGATAGAGCCATGGCCCCGAAGAAGGCAAACCGCGCAATAAAGCTTTTTGGCACGGAGGTATCAGACGGCAAGCGCCGGGAACTGGTTGCCGGCCCGATTTCGGCAATGTTTGACAATGGGGCGCTGCGCTACATCCGTTATCGTGGTGTCGAAGTCCTGCGCGGCATCGCCTACATTCTGCGTGACAAGAACTGGGGCACCTATGCGCCTGTCATCGAAAACCTGAAAGTCAAACAGGGAAAGACCGAGTTTGTCATCAGTTATGATGCCACCTGCAGCGATGCGGAACAATCTCTCAAGTACCACGCGAAGATAGAGGCCAAGGTTGATGGCACGCTGGCATTTTCCGCCGTAGGCTTGCCGCTCAGCGATTTCCTTACCAACCGTTCTGGCTTCGTGATCCTGCATCCGCTCGAAGGCGTTGTCGGAAAGCCAGTTGAGGTCGTGCATGTGGACGGCAAGCGGGAGAGACGGAGCCTTCCGAAAATCATCAGCCCTGGCCAACCCATCCTTGAAATCCGTTCCCTCAAGCATACGGTGATGCCCAATGTCACCGCCACAGTGCTGATGGAGGGTAACAAGTTCGAGATGGAGGACCACCGCAACTGGATGGACGCTTCCTACAAGACCTATGTGTGCTCGCTGCTTGATCCCTGGCCCTATACGCTGAAGAAGGGTGAGGCCTTCACGCAGTCGGTCAGACTCACCATCACGGGAAAACCTTCAACCAAGGCTTCGTCGAAATCGGGCGGTGCGATTTCCGTGGTGCTTGGAAAAGCCAGGGGCCGTTTGCCTTCCATCGGTGCTGGCGTTCCCATGGCTGAAGCAAAGCACGCACTCGAGAAGGCTGACCTCATCGCTGCGGCAAAACCTCGCCATCTTGTTTTCCAGATCGACGGGCGCGAAGAGAACCAGACCGAAGCCGCCGCAGCCTTTGGCGCCTTGAAAGAGCGCACCGGAATCCCCGCGACGCTGGAAATCGTGCTGGCGGCGAAGGCAGCAGCGACGGAAGAGGTTGACACAATTGCAAACGCGTTGCGCGCTGCCGGCTTCAAGCCGGATGCTGTAGTGATCACGCAGATGCATGATCTTAAGTCCTTCCAGCCCAATACACCGCGGCCGCGGGGACCGACCTATGAAGAAATGGCAGCGGCGGCGCGCAAGGCTTTTCCGGGTGTACCGCTGGGGGGCGGCATGCTTTCCTTTTTTACGGAGCTGAACCGCAAGCGCCCGCCGCCCGGTGTATTTGATTTCATCACCCACACGGCATGCCCCATTGTACACTCGGCTGATGATCTTTCCGTCATGGAAACCCTTGGATCCATGCCTTGGATCATCGCCTCGACACGGGCCATGATAGGGGCATCACCCTATCATATGGGACCAACCAGTATTGCCTGCCGTGACAATCCCTATGGTGCGAAAGTGGCGGCCAATCCCGGCAACGGTCGCGTCTGCCTTGCCGATATGGACCCGCGCCAACGCGGCCTGTTTGCTTCGGCGTGGAACCTGGGATTGGTGGCTGCAGCAACCAAGGGCAAGCTTGATGCAATCGCATTGGGTTCAGTGACCGGGGCTCAGGGTCTCATCTATCGCAAGTCGAGCTATGAGCAGCCAGGCTTTGATGGCAGTGATGCCTGCGTCTATCCCGCCTATCATATCCTAGCGGGCCTTGGGGGCGCCAGCGGCGCGCGGCATATTGAAAGCGAGTGTGGCGCTCCAGAAAAAATTGCAGCCCTTGCCTATCAATCAAAGGCGGGTTTGGTGCTATGGCTTGCCAACCTGACGGGCGACCGACAATCGGTCAAAGTGAACGGATTCAAGGGAGCCGCCCGGCTTCACGTACTCGACGAAAAAAGCTTCGATACTCTTGTGAGAAGATCCGACTATCTCACGAAGGGTGGATCACTCATGAAGAAAGTTGCCAGCCTTGACATGGGTCCTTACGCCATCGTCCGCGTTGCGCCGGCATAGCCAAGTGGGCACAGGATGCATTGCAGGGGACTTCACGGGAAATATGAGCAGTCAATTATCATCGGCAGTTTCAGCGTCCTCGAAAATAGAATTGTCCGCTGTCGTCTACCAGCTCACCACATCCTTGTTTTCGCCAACACCTCCCTCGGCCGCATCGCGGCCGAGCGAATAGATGTCATAGTCGCCGTGTTCGCCAGGCTCGCGATAGATGTATGGCGTGCCCCACGGATCAAGCAGTCCTGAATCACGCTTGAGATAGGGGCCATGCCAACCTTTGGCGCGGGCCGGTTGCCCAAGCAGGGCATGCAGTCCTGCTTCAGTGGAAGGATATTCGCCGGTATCCAGATAATAAAGTTCCAACGCGCTTTCCAAATTCTTCATTTGAACGGAAGCGGTTTCCGATTTGGCCTGGCTCAGGTAGCCGATGACCTGTGGTGCCACCAATGCCATCAGGAGTGCGATGATGCCAAGGACGACCAGCAACTCAATCAAGGTAAATCCGTCTTCTTTTCTCATGGCTTGTTTCCCCCTATCCGCCAATAACATCGCGCAGCAACCACACCAGCATGAGGCCCATGGAGAGATGGGGGCCAAACGCAATACGGGTTTCACCGGTCATGTCCTTGCCGGAGATACTGGTCGCGGCGGCAAACAGCAACCCCGAAATTGAGGCAATGAGGATGATCCATGGAATGCCGGCAGCGCCAACCCAGATCGCCGCGGCGCCAAGAAGTTTAATGTCGCCTGCGCCAATGCC
>JANMPF010000402.1:0-2114 GCA_031369725.1 Rhodobiaceae bacterium
TCACGCTGCAAACGCCAAAACCGATTTCGCGCAGCCAATTGCTGCAACTGTTTGAAGCCATTTTGCGCGACAATGGCGCAGGGATAGTGGCAGCAGGCAACGCCTACCGGATTGTTCCCCTTGCCGATGCATCTCATTCAACAGTGCCGGTTGCTGTTGCGGCAGGACCACAAGGCCAGCCTGGAATTCACCCTGAAATCATACCCCTCAAATATGTTTCCGCCGAGAACATCCGCGATGTCCTGGACCCCATGATCCCCCAAGGCATGGTGGTGAGAACCGATGCATTGCGCAACGCCTTGATCCTGTCGGGTACGGCGCACGAAATTGCCGACATCAAGGAAACCATTTCCGTGTTTGACGTGGACTGGATGCGCGGCATGTCCTTTGCACTTGTTCCTGTCAAATCACTGTCGCCGGCCTCAATAGTCCAGGATCTCGACCAGGTCTTTCAAACCAGAAAAGGTCCGCTTAAGGGAATCGTGCGATTTGTGCCCAACGCCCGGCTGCGATCTGTATTGGTCATTTCCTCGCGCGCCAAATACTTGCAGGAAGCCACACGCTGGATCAAGAGAATTGATGTGTTTGCGCAATCCGGCGAAGACAGTCTGCACGTCTACCACGTGCAAAACCGCAACGCGACGGATCTCGCCAAGATCCTCGAATCTGTCATAGGTACGGGGGCAAACACTGCTTCAGCGGCTGAAAGCAGTGTTGCTCCCAAGCTGCAGCCCACGGTCGTTGAATCTTCTGGCACCCCAGGCGCCAATGCAGTTGTGGGCGGTCCGGAAACACCACCCGTCGGTGTTGACGTTGGGCAGGATGACCCGAACACTGCCGCGGCCATTGATCAATCCCCCAAAGGCCAAACCCACATTGTCGCCGACGACGCAAACAATGCACTTCTGATCTACTGTTCTGACGCGCAATTTGACCGCATCAACAGCGTCCTTCTGGAAATAGATTCAGTCCCCAACCAGGTTCTTCTTGAGGCCGTGATTGCAGAAGTATCGCTTGACGACGATCTCAAATTTGGTGTCCGCTGGTTCCTCGGCGAGAACACTAGTCATGGCACCTTTTCGGATGCGGCTACAGGTGCTGTGTCATCGGTATTTCCTGGGTTTTCCTATTTCCTGAAGGCCAATGACATTGCATTTTCGCTCAATGCGATTTCAAGCGTTACCAATGTGCGTGTACTTTCAGCACCATCGCTCGTCGTTCTCGATAACAAGACCGCCACCCTTCAGGTCGGTGATCAGGTGCCAATAGTCACCCAGTCTGCAAAGGCTGTAACGGCCGGCGACGCGCCCATCGTAACCAATGTGGACCTGAAGGATACCGGCCTTATCTTGAAAGTCACGCCGCGCGTAAATGATAGCGGGCTGGTCACACTCGATATCGAACAGGAAGTCAGCAGTGTTGTCAAAACGACAACTTCGGGAATTGACTCTCCCACGATTCGCCAGCGCAAAATGAAAACGTCAGTTGTGGTGAATGACAATGAAGCCCTGGCGCTGGGTGGCCTCATTCAGGAAAAAGAAATCACCGGCAAATCCAAGGTTCCCGTACTTGGCGATATTCCCATCCTCGGCGCGGCATTTCGCCAAAAGGAAAATGCCGTGGCACGGACCGAGCTTGTGATATTCATTCGGCCCCGGGTGATCAGGGACATGAATGAAGCGCGCCGGGTCACCGACGAGTTCCGCAAGGAACTCAGCGTCGAAGCCCCCCGCGTGAGGCGTGGCGAAGCCACCGTCGGCAGTGAACTGATGCGTATTGTCAATTGACACAAGGCGGTCCGCTGCTTGGCAGAGGTTCGGCATCACCTGCGTCACCACCTCTCATCCATTCCAGCGTGGCAAATGGCCGGTCAGGCTGTTGCAGAATCGATATGATCGCAACACGGCGGTAACGTGCGCCATTTTTCAGTTCGGCGGTAACATCAAGACTGAACGTTTTGGCCGATGTGGGCGATGCAAATCCTGCGAGTTCAGCGTCCGCGGAATTGCCGTTCGAAAGGAGTTGAAGTATATGCTGCGGGGCAACAGAAAGGTCAATGCCGGACTGCTGGGAATAAACCGTCACCAACGGCAACAACTCGCGAAGAAGCCCAT
>JANMPF010000227.1:0-3751 GCA_031369725.1 Rhodobiaceae bacterium
CTGGAATATACCTATTCCTTTAACGACAGCAATCTGGCGAGCTATTATTTCGATTCCCATGCGGTGAATTTCACCCTGTCAAAAGACTTCTGAAATCGCAAGGGTTGCCCAGTTGCCCCCGCTTCGGCTAATCAACACCCATGCGCTTTAAATCCGCCTCAGAGTTTCGCCAATTGCCGGCCCAGGCCGTGACCATCATGGGCATGTCGGGCGTTGGCAAAACCACGCTTGCCGTCATGCTGCAGAAAAGCGGCTGGTTCCAGTATTCCGTCGATTACCGCATCGGCACGCGCTACATGGATGAACCCATCGTCGACAATTTCAAGCACGAAGCCATGAAGGTGCCGTTCCTCGCGGCGTTGTTGAAGTCCGATTCCATCTACATTCGTTCCAACATCACATTTGACAATCTCAGCCCGCTTTCCACCTATTTGGGAAAACCCGGCAATCCGGCACTGGGTGGCATTTCCTTTGCCGAATACAAGCGCCGCCAGAACCAGCACCGCGACGCCGAAATCCGCTCGCTTCTGGACGTGCCGGGATTCATCGAGCGCGCCCGTGACATTTATCAGTACAAGGACTTTGTTTGTGATTCCGGTGGCAGCCTGTGTGAAGTCGTCAATCCCGACGACTCCCACGACCCGGTTCTGAAGTCATTGAGTGACAGCACCCTGCTGTTGTATATCGACGGCAATCCACAGCACACCAAAATGCTGGTCGACCGTTTCCGGAAATATCCCAAGCCCATGTATTACCAGCCCGGATTTCTTGAGCGCATATGGGCTGAATACAAGGAGCTGAAGAAAATCCGCAATGACGATGACGTGGTGCCAGATGATTTCGCCGTGTGGGGATTTGAACAACTCTTGCACCACCGCATTCCCATTTACAAGAAGATTGCCGCCAATTTTGGCTACGAGATGCGCATGGAAGATGTGCCCGCGATTGCATCCGAAGAAGATTTCATGGCGCTGCTTGGCACCAAGATTGACAAGGGCTGAACCCCATGCCCATCAGGATACCCAACGATCTGCCGGCCCGTGTCACCCTTGAAAAAGAGGGCGTGATGATCGTGACGGAAGCCACCGCGGCGCGCCAGGATATCCGCCCCTTGCGCATTGGCCTGCTCAACCTGATGCCCAACAAGATCAAGACTGAAACCCAGTTTGCAAGGTTGATTGGGGCCACACCGCTGCAAGTGGAATTGAGTCTCATCAAGATCACCAACCACAAATCCAAAAACACGTCTGAAGAACACATGATTGCCTTCTACGATGATTGGGAAGCCATCCGGCATGAAAAATTTGATGGCCTTATCGTAACCGGGGCACCCATTGAGCTTCTCGAGTTTGAGGCCGTCACCTATTGGAAAGAGCTGCAGCGGATCTATGACTGGACGCAAACCAATGTCCACTCCACTTTCAACATCTGCTGGGGAGCCCAGGCAGCCCTTCACCATTTCCACGCTGTGCCAAAACATGCGCTGAAGGAAAAGGCCCTTGGGGTTTACCGCCACAAGAACCTCAGTCCCGCGTCGCCATACTTGCGCGGGTTTTCCGATGACTTCTCGGTCCCGGTCTCGCGCTGGACCGAAAACTGGAAATCCGATTTGCCGGAAGGCCGCGGCCTTGAGGTTTTGACGGAGTCCGACGAAGCCGGGCTTTGCTTCATTGCCGACAACCCCAAGCGCCAGCTCTACATGTTCAACCACATCGAATATGACACCCTCACCCTGGGTGAGGAATATCTGCGCGACATGGCGGCAGGAAAGCCCACGGCCCTGCCGGCCAATTATTTTCCTGGCGATAATCCTGGCGCCACGCCTGAAAACCGCTGGCGCAGCCATGCCCACTTGCTGTTTGGCAACTGGATAAACGAGGTTTACCAGTCAACCCCCTTTGCCCTGAGCGACATTGGCAAATCCCGTTAACACCAAGTTTTTCTTGTCATTGCGCCCCGCTCCCCCCAACTATGGCAGTCAGGAGTAGGCTGGAAAAGTGGTAAAATTTCGTGGTGTTTTTGATGCAGGCCGCATGGCGGCGGGAGGTCTGAAGGACTTTGCCTCAGGCCTTGTCAATCCCACCCTGCGCCTCGGCGTCACCGGCCTGTCGCGGGCGGGGAAAACCGTATTCATAACGGCCCTGATCCACGCCCTCACCCAAGGGGCGAGGCTTCCGCTGTTTGAAGCCCGCGGGCGGATCACCCGCGCCTATTTGGAACCCCAGCCCGATGATGACCTGCCGCGCTTTGCCTACGAGGATCACCTGGCAAAACTCACCGCCGCTGACCGCACCTGGCCCGAAAGTACCAAACGCATAAGCCAGCTTCGACTTACCTTGGAATATGAGCCGCGCGGAATTTTCGCCCGCAATTTTCAAAACGGAAAACTCCACATCGATATTGTGGATTATCCCGGTGAATGGCTCCTCGATTTGCCGCTCATGCATATGAGCTTTCGGCAATGGTCTGAAGAAACCATCACCGCAAGCCTGAACCAGCCTCGCGCCGCACTGGCAGGCGACTGGGCAAGGCATCTCGCAACCCTCAACCCGGCTGCCCCCGCCCGGGAAATTGAGGCCGTCAGGGCAGCCGAACTTTTCACCGCCTATCTTGCCGCCTGCCGCAAGGACGACGTGTCGCTCTCAAGCCTCCCACCGGGAAGGTTTCTCATGCCCGGAGATTTGGCTGGCTCACCCTTGCTCACCTTTGCACCTCTCAATGTTGTAGCCGCGCAAGTCTACCCGAAAGGCTCAATGGCCGATCTCATGGAGCGGCGTTACAATTCCTATGTTTCCAAAATCGTGCGGCCGTTCTTTTTTGGCCACTTCGCAAGGCTCGACCGCCAGATTGTCCTGGTGGACACATTGTCGGCACTCAATGCAGGTGCAGCCTCCGTGCAGGACTTGAAGACTGCCCTGACCCAGGTCATGGCGTGCTTTCGCATGGGGTCGAACTCAATTTTCTCGGAAATTTTCGGTCGCAGGATCGACCGCATTTTGTTTGCCGCAACCAAGGCCGACGTGCTGCACCAATCCAGCCATGACAAGCTTGAAAACATCTTGCGCGCCATTGTCGATGATGCCTGTGCCCGCGCCGAGTTCAGCGGTGCTAAAATCGAAGTTGCAGCCATCGCCGCCATTCGCGCCACCCGCGAGGCCAAGGTAAACCTGAAAGGTCAAGACCTGCCCTGCATTGCCGGAATTCCCCAGAAAGGTGAAGTGATGGGCAAGACCTTCTTTGATGGCGAACGCGAAGCCGCAATATTCCCCGGCGACCTGCCGGATACGGCCCAGCAAGCTCTTGGCGGCACCCTGCAGGGCCAGCTTAAATTCCTCCGCTTTCGCCCGCCGCCCATGAAGGACGGAACCTTCCCGCACATCAGGCTGGACCGCACCCTCGATTTTCTTTTGGGGGATCGTTTTTCATGACCGAAAATTACCGCAGGCCCACAGCCTTTGTCCTGGATGATGAGGAAAAGTCCAAAGCAAAACATACCATCGAGTTCGCGCCACAAACTTCCCGCAGTGAGCTTGTAGCCGTTCCCGAAATTCCACACAGCGTTTCAAAAAGGTTTCGCTGGGGTTTCATTCTCGTCTCGGCACTCGCAGGGCTTTTCAGCCTTTGGGCAGGCCTTGCGATCACCACACTGGTCGAGGATTTCTTCGCCCGCTCACCCATGCTGGGCTGGCTGGCCCTTGGCGTGGCAGGCCTTGCAGGCTTTGCGGCACTTGCTATCATGTTTCGCGAAATC
>JANMPF010000438.1:0-1691 GCA_031369725.1 Rhodobiaceae bacterium
GCCGCGGCATAGCGGAAGAACATATTCCACGGCTCACCGAACGGTTCTACCGCATCAGCGTTCAGGAGAGCCGGTCACGCGGTGGCACCGGTCTGGGCCTTGCAATCGTCAAACACATTCTCATGCGCCATCGCGGGCGATTGATCGTGAGCTCGCAGCCAGGGATTGGCAGCCGATTTACCGTGGAACTGCCGGCTGCCTGAAAATTTCATTATTTCAATATGTTAAACTGTCACAAATATGTGATGAAAGCGTTGCATAAGCATCATCATTGGTTTCTAGGGTCCGGCCTGTTCTTCCAGAGGAGATTAAGGACATGAAGAAAATTTTGATGGCAGTGAGCACAATCGCTCTAATCGCCGGGCCAGCATTGGCACGTGACCAAATCCGCATTGTTGGCTCGTCAACGGTTTATCCGTTCACCACAACGGTGGCTGAAAATTTCGGCAAAACCTCGGGCATGAAGACGCCGGTGGTTGAATCAACCGGCACTGGCGGCGGCATGAAGCTGTTCTGTGCAGGTGTTGGCGAAGATACGCCGGATTTCACCAATGCATCCCGCCAAATCAAGAAAAGTGAATTCGAAGACTGCGCCAGGAATGGCGTTACCGATATCGTTGAGATCAAGGTCGGGTTTGACGGTCTGAGCATTGCCGCTTCAAAGAGTGCGCCTGACATGAAGCTCACCAAGCAACAGATTTTCCAGGCGCTTGCCAAGCAGGTTCCTGACAAGGATGGCAAGCTGGTGGACAATCCCAACAAGATGTGGAGCGACATTGATGCTTCGCTGCCCAAGGAAAAGATCGAGGTTCTGGGCCCTCCTCCAACCTCGGGCACGCGCGATTCCTTCATGGAGCTTGCCATGGAGCCTGGTGCTTCCAAGTTCAAGTCGCTGGAAGACCTCAAGAAGGCTGATGCAAAGGCCTATGAGGCGGTTTGGAAGTCCATCCGTGAAGATGGTGCCTATGTAGAGGCTGGTGAGAACGACAATCTCATCGTTCAGAAACTGCAGGCCAATCCTGCCGCACTTGGCATTTTCGGCTATTCCTTCCTTGAGGAAAATGCCAGCACGATCAAGGGCACGGAAATTGATGGCAAGGGTCCTTCTTACGAAAGCATTTCGTCCGGCGACTACAAGATGTCCCGCCCGCTCTTCATTTACGTCAAGAAGCAGCATGTTGGACAGGTTCCCGGCATGGCCGAGTTTGTGGCTGAGTATGTGTCGCCGAAAGCGCTTGGAAGCGATGGCTATCTTGCCGACAAGGGCCTCATCACACTGCCTGACGACCAGGCAGAAAAATCCCGTGCCGATGCAACGGCAATGACGACAATCACGATTGAGGGTCTTAAATAAGCAAGACCTGAACCGGCGGATGGAGCGGGTTGCGGATGTACCAACCGGCTCCATTCGATGCTAATTCGCCCGTTAGAGGTGACGACAGGGACCAAGGCATGACTACGTGGACGCTGATTATCATAGCTGCCGTGACGGTGATCGGCTTTATTGTTGGCCGGACACGGGCACAGGGGTTGGCGGTGGCGGGGGCTGCAAGCCTTCATTCGCTGCCGTCCTACCACGGACTGCTCATGGCCTCGATGGGCTTTGCTGCTGCCGCACTTGCAACCCTTGCCATTTCACTCAGTGGACGTTCCCAGACAGTCCTCATGCCCGCAGCTGCGGCCTTGTTGGG
>JANMPF010000484.1:0-5214 GCA_031369725.1 Rhodobiaceae bacterium
GGCATTCCAGCCGGCGTCATTGCCGCAGCCAGGCGCGGCAGCTTCTATGACCAGTCGCTGATGGCTGTGGCCCTCACCGGCTATTCCATGCCCATATTCTGGTGGGGCCTCATTCTCATTCTGGTGATGTCAAACACGCTGCATCTCACCCCCGTGTCTGGCCGCATTGATCTCATCAAATATTATTTCCAGCCGGTGACCGGCTTCATGCTGGTCGATTCCCTACTCTCTGGGCAAAAAGGTGCCTTCCTTGATGCATTGCGCCATCTCATTCTGCCCATGATCGTTTTAGGCACCGTGCCGCTTGCCATCTTCGCCCGCATGACGCGCTCGTCCATGCTGGAAGTGCTTGAGGAAGATTACGTGCGCACCGCCCGTGCCAAAGGCCTTTCCACCTATCGCGTCATTGGCCTTCACGCCTTGCGCAATGCGCTGATCCCGGTTGTCACCGTCATTGGTTTGCAGGTGGGAACTCTCCTGGCCGGTGCCGTACTCACCGAAACCATCTTCTCCTGGCCAGGTGTCGGCAAATGGCTGGTGGAATCCATTGGCAGGCGTGATTATCCTGCCCTCCAGGGCGGCATCATGCTGATTGCCAGCATCGTCATTCTGGTCAACCTCATTCTTGATTTGCTTTATGGCCTCATCAATCCACGGATCCGCCATGGTCACTGAAGTCCTCAAAATGGCAGCCCCTCCCGGCCCGCTGCTTTCATTCTGGCGGTCTTTTCGTGAAAATCGCGGTGCTGTCTTGGGCCTTGCCGTGGTGAGCTTTGTGGTTTTCATTGCTATCTTCGCAAATTTTTTGGCACCCTATAATCCGCTCGAACAATTCCGTGCTGTCACCAAGCTTCCTCCCATCTGGGCCGAAGGCGGCAATTGGGCCTATCCCTTGGGCACTGACCCCTTGGGCCGCGACATGCTCTCGCGCATTCTCTATGGCTCGCGCATATCGCTCTTCATCGGCCTCTCGGTGATGTTTGTCTCCGCCATGACGGGTGTGTCGCTCGGCCTGCTTGCCGCCTTCTGGGGCGGCATTGTCGATGTTGTCATCATCCGTGTCATGGATCTGATCATGTCCATTCCCAGCCTTGTGCTGGCCATTCTCATCATCGCCGTGATCGGACCCAATCTCGCCAACACCATCATTGCCATCACCATTGTTTACCTGCCACGCTATGTGCGGCTGGTGCGTGCCTCCGCCTTGAGTGAACTCAGCAAGGATTATGTGACAGCAGCACGGGTGGCGGGCGTTGGCTCATGGCGCCTGATGCTGAAAACCGTCTTGCCAAATTGCATGGCGCCACTCATCGTGCAGGCAGCCCTTGGCATTTCCGATGCCATCCTCGAAGCGGCAGGCCTGGGCTTCCTGGGGCTTGGTGCACAGCCGCCAACGCCTGAATGGGGTTCCATGCTGGCCGACGCCCGCGATCTCATCAGCTCAAACCCCTGGGTCATGGCATTGCCTGGCATTGCCATTCTCATTACCGTGCTTGGCATCAATCTTATGGGCGATGGCTTGCGCGATGCGCTTGATCCCCGCCTGAAGAAGAGTTAGAGGCAATGCCCGGTTTGCTCGACACCGCTGTCATAGCCGCAGTCGTTTCAGCGGCAGTTACCGCTTTGGGGTGGTTTGCCTCCCACTGGAGCGAACAGCGCCTTGATACCCAACGGCGGATTGAAAAGATCGTCGATGTGCAAACCGCCCTGCTTGCCGAAATAGAAAGCAATTTGACCCGCTATGAGGAAATTGACCTCGACTTGCACACCAGCCAGATGGTGCGCCGGATCATGCAGAAAACCCGTGGCAGGAATTTCACCCCCTTCGTTCCCCGTTATGCCACCGAAATCGTTTTCGAGGCCATGCTTGCTGATATCCACATACTGCCCACCGAAACCATCGATGATGTCGTGGCCTACTACAAGCAGGAATACAAATTGCGCGAACTGGTGGAGGATTTGCGTTCAGACCGTTACAATGAACTGGAACAGGACAGGAAGGCCAGAATCTATGAGGATTACGTCTGGCAGATCAAGACAGTCTTGGTGACCGGAGAAGGAGCGCGCAACGCCCTGCGCGGCTCGCTTGGAATACCGCTCAATAACCTGGAAGCGGGCCCGAGCCCGGCTTCTGGAAACCTGTAGATTGTGGTTTGGACTGTGCCATGATCAACTGCCTTCCGTGCCCTTATATAGAACCATCGGCCCTGAATGCAAGACCAGGACGTACCTCATGAAAATAGTGTGAACCATTATGCCCCTTCTCGATATCAGAAATCTTACCGTCGAATTCAAAACCGCGAGCGGCAATTTCCGTGCCGTGGACAATGTGTCCATGGCGGTTGATGCAGGGGAAGTATTGGCCATAGTGGGTGAATCAGGCTCCGGCAAATCCGTATCCATGCTTGCCGTCATGGGGCTTCTGCCATGGACGGCCAAAGTCACCGCCGACAAAATTGAATTTGATGGCCGCGACCTTCTGAACATCACAGCCGCCGACCGCCGCAAGATTACCGGCAAGGACATGGCGATGATTTTTCAGGAACCCATGTCAAGCTTGAACCCCTGCTTCACCGTTGGCTTCCAGCTCATGGAGGCCATCAATACCCATCTTGATCTGGATAAAGCCCAGCGCAAAGGCCGCGCCATTGAGCTTCTCGAAGAAGTTGGCATTCCCGCCCCTGAAACCCGCCTTGCCTCATACCCGCACCAGCTCTCGGGCGGCATGTCCCAGCGCGTCATGATCGCCATGGCATTGTCATGCAATCCAAAACTCCTGATCGCCGATGAACCCACCACCGCCTTGGACGTCACCATTCAGGCGCAAATCCTCGAACTCCTCGTCCGCCTGCAAAAGGACACCGGCATGGGATTGGTGTTGATCACCCACTCCATGGGTGTGGTCGCTGAAACGGCAGAACGGGTGAGCGTGCAGTACGCCGGACAGAAAGTTGAGGAACAACCGGTAGCCAATCTCTTTGCCACACCGCGCCACCCTTATACGGCAGCCCTGCTCTCTGCCTTGCCCGAGAGAAGTTTGGGAAAACGGCTTCCGTCAATCCCCGGCGTGGTGCCCGGCCAGTTTGACAGGCCCGTAGGCTGCCTGTTTTCACCGCGCTGCACCTACGCAACTGAGCTCTGCAGGTCCACAGCACCTGGCATGAACATGGGTGCCTTGTGTCATTACCCTCTCGGAAAGACCGCAGCATGAGCCAGGTTCTGAAGGCCCAAAATCTCACCCGCTATTACAGGGTCTCACGCGGGCCCTTCAATGAAGCGGCCCTCCTGAAAGCCGTCGATGGCGCAAGCTTCACGCTGGAACGCGGCAAGACCCTGGCGGTGGTGGGCGAATCCGGTTGCGGGAAATCCACCCTTGCAAGACTTGTCACCATGATTGAACTGCCAACCTCAGGCTCTCTCAACATCGCCGGCCATGATATTGTGGGGGCGACACCTGAAATCCTGAAAGGCCTTCGCCCCAAGGTGCAAATCGTTTTCCAGAACCCCTATGGCTCGCTTAACCCCCGGCAAAAGGTGGGTTCCATTCTGGAAGAGCCGCTGCTGGTCAACACCAACTTCTCCAAGGCCGAACGCCAGGAAAAAGCCCGCGCCATGATGACCAGCGTTGGTCTTCGCCCTGAACACTATGACCGCTATCCCCACATGTTTTCCGGCGGCCAACGCCAGCGCATCGCCATTGCGCGTGCACTCATGCTCGATCCGGAAGTGCTTGTCCTGGATGAACCGGTATCAGCCCTCGACATTTCCATCCAGGCGCAGGTTTTGAATTTGCTGGCCGACCTCCAGGAAAAGCACAACCTCGCCTATCTGTTCATCAGCCACGACCTCTCGGTGGTCAAACACATTGCCAATGATGTGATGGTGATGTACCTGGGCCGCGTGGTGGAACAGGGAACCCGCGACGATATTTTCAACAATCCGCAACACCCCTATACCAAGGCCCTGCTTTCGGCCACGCCAACACCCGACCCATTGCGCAAGCGTGAGCGCATTGTGCTCAAAGGCGAGCTGCCATCCCCGCTCAATCCGCCGACCGGTTGCACTTTCCATCCCCGTTGCCCCATCGCATTCGAGACTTGCAATAGTTTAAACCCCGCCCTCATTGCCCATGAGCGAAGCCTTGTGGCATGTCATGCGGTAAACCCTCCCAAATCAAAGGCAGCATAGATCATGTCCACCCGCGCAGAACTCTCAACCGGTGAGGCCCTCGTTGGACTTCTCGAAGCCTATGGCGTGGATACCATCTTCGGCATTCCCGGCGTGCATAACGTGGAAATGTACCGTGCCCTGCCGCGCTCAAAAATCAAACATATCCTCGTGCGCCACGAACAGGGCGCAGGTTACATGGCCGACGGCTATGCAAGGGCCACAGGAAAACCCGGCGTGTGCTTTACCATCACCGGCCCCGGCCTGTTGAACATTCTCACACCCCTCGGTCAGGCCTGGTCTGATTCAAGCAGTGTGCTGGTGATCTCATCGGCACTCGATGTGGGTGATGCGGCCCAGGGCCGTGGCCGCCTGCATGAAATGCTCGACCAGCGTGGTGCCGCTGCAACGGTGACCAGCCTTCACATGCGCGCCTATACGCCAAAGGATGTGAGAGATTGCATCGCCAGGGCCTTCGCCAACTTTGCCTGCGCCAGACCGCGCCCGGCATATCTCGAAATCCCGCTCGATCTCTTGAAAGTTCCGGCAGGCGCTGGTTGGACGGCGCGGCCCCTGCCGGCAAAACCAATCGCTGATCCAACACAGATCTCGGCTGCCGCCAAAAAACTCAATGCCGCCCAGACTCCGATAATGCTTTTGGGCGGCGGTGCATTGGACGCAGGAAACGTTGCCATGGCGATTGCCGAAAAACTGGGCTGCGCAATTCTCACCACCACGGCAGGCAAGGGTGCCGTTCGCGCCGATCATCCCCTGTGTTTGGGTTACTGCCTTGGTGACCCACAAATCCATCAAGCCTTGCTCGCATCCGACTGCATTCTAGCCGTAGGCTCCGAACTGTCGGAAACCGATTTCTGGTCGCCCGCTGTGCTCATTGAAAAAAACTTGATCCGCATTGATCTGGACCCCGCTGCAATTGCGCGGCCCCATACCGCCGAAATTCCAATCCTTGGTGATGCCAAGGCAGCCCTTGAAGCCATCAATGCGCTCACCACCACCAAGGCAAAGGCAGCGCCGATAAAACGCGAA
>JANMPF010000506.1:0-7065 GCA_031369725.1 Rhodobiaceae bacterium
TGAGTGCGGTGTGGCACGGTTTCGGGAAACCTCGCGGGGCCACTTCATGGGGGTGAACTCGGGTTTCCTGAAACTCATTTTCGCGCTTGAGTCGCGGCGCCTGTTGGGTGCGCATATCGTGGGCGAAGGGGCAACCGAGCTCATCCATATCGGCCAAGCGGTGATCAACCTCAAAGGCACGGTGGATTTTTTCGTGAATAACACCTTCAATTATCCAACGCTTGCTGAAGCTTACAAAATAGCCGGGCTGGATGCTTGGAACAGAATGGGTGCGGGGTAGCTCGGAGATCCGTCATTCCGGCGCCCCACAAATTCGTCATTCCGGCGTCTTACACCCCACACCCTATATTCGTCTTTCCGGTTCCCCACAAATTCGTCATTCCGGCGCAAGCCGGAATCTCGTTCAGGATAAAGCTCCGCCAGATTCCGGCTTGCGCCGGAATGACGGCATAGGGTGTGCGGTGCTGGAATGACGGCTAGGACGCCGGCATGACGGGTCTTGCGTTCCGCATGCGTTGTACCAGGGCAAAAGCCAATTGGATTTCAGCGGTGCCCGGTTTTCACTCAGGGCCTTGCGCTCGCAGCGTAACTTACAATTTTGGAGAATGGCCGTTTATAGCCGAATGACCGTACGGTGTCAAGGACTACTTTCATACATTGTGATTTTATTTTTTGGCCACCCATTTATGCCGCATCGTCACCAGTTCTTCTGATGATGTTGGATGCACGGCCATGGTGGCGTCAAAGTCGGACTTCCTGGCACCTAAGCGGATTGAAATGCCGAGAAGCTGGGCCATTTCGCCTGCCCCCTCACCGCAGATGTGACAGCCCAGCACGCGGTCAGACTCACCATCGACAACAAGTTTCATCAGCATGCGCTCGTCGCGGCCAGACAGCGTGTGTTTCATCGGGCGGAATGAGGTTTTGTAAATGTCGATCTTGGCGTGGACCTTACGGGCCTGTGCTTCGGTCAGGCCAATGGTGCCGATCTCCGGCTGGGAGAAAACAGCGGTTGGAATCCGCGTGTGATCAACTTTCTCGTGCCTTTCGCCGAACACATGATCAGCAAACGCCTGGCCCTCGCGGATTGCAACAGGGGTGAGATTCACGCGGTTGGTCACATCGCCAACCGCATAGATATTGTCAATGTTGGTGCGCGAGTAATCATCAACCTTCACGGCATAATGGGGGGTTATGTCAACGCCTGCGTTTTCCAATCCCAATCCAGCCACATTCGGAATGCGGCCCGTTGCAAACATGATGTGGCCGGCGCCAAAGACGGCACCGTCTTCAAGGGTGATACGAACCCCGTCCCCGCTCTTCTCGATTTTGGTGATGTCGGCCCGGGTGCGGATTTCGATGCCCTTCTTTTGCATTTCGGCCGAAAGGTGATCACGCAAATCCTGGTCGAAGCCGCGCAGGATCTGTTCGCCCCGATAAATCAGGATCGTTTCAACGCCGAGGCCCTGCATGATGCCGGCGAACTCAACGGCGATGTAGCCGCCACCCACAATGCAAATGCGGCGTGGCAGTTTTTCAAGCTGGAACATTTCATTGGAGGTAATTGCCAGTTCATGGCCGGGCAAATGGCGCGGCACAAAGGGGGCTGCACCGGTTGCTATCAAAATATATTTGGCTGTTACTATACGGCCGGACGCCAAGCGGATCGTGTTGCGATCCTGCACGTGGGCGCGCTCCATCATGAGTTCGGCCCCTACCCCTTCAAGATTGCGGATATAGGCTTTGTTGAGCCGGTCTATCTCCTTGTCCTTGTTTTCGAGCAACACCGACCAATCGAAGGAAACCCGGTCACTGGTCCAGCCAAAGCCCACCGCATCCTCAAATTCCTCGGCGAACCTGGATGCGTAAACAAACAGCTTCTTGGGAACGCAGCCGCGGATAACGCAGGTGCCGCCAACGCGGTATTCCTCAGCCACGGCCACCTTTGCCCCATACTTGGCAGCAATGCGGGCGGCGCGAACCCCGGCGGAGCCCGCACCAATCACAAAGAGGTCGTAATCAAAGCCCGTCATGGGCGCTTGAACTCTTTTACGCCCTTGGGCGTTCCCATCAGGATGATCCCGCAAATCCCGCAGAACAGGCCGGTGTCAATCACACCGGGCACACTGTTCAGCAGCGTGTCAAGCCGCTCAGGCTCGGGAATTTCACCCAGCACGCAATCTATGATGAAGTTCTGGCCATCGGTGAGAAACGGCTCGCTGCCATTCATGCGGATATTCATTTTGGGTTCGAGTTTTAAAAACTTGAATGCCCGCTCCATTTTCCAGGCGGTGGCGCGGGCACCAAAAGGAATAACCTCAACCGGCAACGGAAATTTGCCAAGTTTTTTCACCCTCTTTGATTCATCGGCGATCACCACCATGTATTTTGATGAAGTCGCCACAATCTTTTCAAGCAGCAGGGCACCGCCGCCACCCTTGATCAGGCGAAACTCGGAATCAAACTCGTCCGCGCCATCAACAGTGAGGTCAAGGTAGGGATGCACCTGAAGTGAAGTCAGGGGAATGCCGAGCTTTTCGGCAAATGCGGCGGTGGCCTTGGAGGTGGGAACGCCACGTATGTCGAGGCCCTGTTTGACCTTGGCGGCCAAGGCTTCGATGAAATGCCTGGCCGTTGAGCCTGTGCCCAAGCCAATATTCATGCCGGGCTTTACAAATTTCATGGCGCTGAGGGCTGCGGCCTTCTTCATGTCATCGGCTGTCACTTACCCAGCCCTCCCATGAGCATGTATTTCATTTCGAGATATTCTTCCACGCCATGGTGGGAACCTTCGCGGCCGATGCCGGATTGTTTCATGCCGCCGAAAGGTGCTTCAGCGGTTGAGATGATGCCTTCGTTGATGCCCACCATGCCGTATTCCAGCGCTTCACCCACACGCCACACGCGGCCAATGTCGCGGGTGTAGAAATAGCAGGCCAATCCAAATTCCGTGTTGTTGGCCATGGCGATGGCTTCTTCTTCGGTCTTGAATTTGAACAGGGGAGCCACGGGGCCAAAGGTTTCTTCACGCGATACGGCCATGTCGGTTGTCACGTTGAGCAGAAGTGTGGGTTCAAAGAAATTTCCGCCCAAAGACTTGCCGCCAACAGTTACTTTAGCACCCTTGGAAACGGCGTCGGCAATATGTTCCTGCACCTTGGCTACAGCTGCCTTGTTGATCAGCGGTCCAGTGGTGACACCAGCTTCAACGCCGTCACCGACCTTCAGGTTCTTCACGGCAACGGCAAGCTTCTCGGCAAACCTGTCATACACGCCTTCCTGCACCAGCAGGCGGTTGGCGCATACACAGGTTTGGCCGGCGTTGCGATATTTTGAAACCATTGCACCGGCCACGGCTGCATCCAGATCGGCATCATCGAACACGATGAAAGGCGCGTTGCCAC
This sequence comes from Rhodobiaceae bacterium, assembly GCA_031369725.1. GTDB lineage: Bacteria > Pseudomonadota > Alphaproteobacteria > Rhizobiales > Aestuariivirgaceae > Aestuariivirga. The sequence goes on from JANMPF010000506.1 coordinate 3,405, forward strand.
CAAGTTCAAGGCCGAGCTTTTTGACAGTCGGCGCGCATTGCGCCATCAACATGCTGCCGATTTCGGTCGAGCCTGTAAAGGTCAGTGCTCGAACTATCGGGTTGCTGGTCATCTCAGCGCCAATGTCGCGGGCTGATCCGGTGATCACCGAGAACACGCCTGGCGGAATACCGGCGCGGTCTGCCAGTTCTGCTATTGCCAATGCCGACAATGGCGTTTCGGCGGCGGGCTTGCAGACGAAAGCGCAACCTGCGGCAAGGGCCAGACCCGCTTTGCGGGTAATCATGGCGTTGGGAAAATTCCATGGGGTTATGGCTGCCACCACACCCACCGGCTGCTTGATCACGACCATGCGACCATTGGGGAAAGGTGAGGGAATGGTTTCGCCATAGATACGGCGGGCCTCTTCAGCGAAGAACTCAATGAATGATGCACCATAGCCAATTTCGCCGCGCGATTCGGCAAGCGGTTTGCCCTGCTCTGCCGTCATGATCTGGGCCAAGTCTTCCTGATTTTCCATCATCAGGGTGAACCATTTCCGCAAAATTCCGGAGCGTTCCTTGGCGGTTTTCTTCGCCCAGCCCTTCTGGGCGCGCTCGGCGGCTTCGATTGCCAGTCTGGTTTCGGTGCCACCAAACTTGGGAATGGTGCCGATAATACTGTCGTTCACCGGGTTGGTGACATTGATTGTTGTGGCAGAACCCAGCCATTTGCCATCGATATAGCATTTGTCCTTGAGCAGCGACTTGTCTTTCAGTATGTCGGTCAAAGCTATGGTGGTGCGGATATTCATGGGGCTCTCCAATGCAGGTTGGCGGCGTGATAGCACAAGGCTTATGACTACTCAAACATGCCAGATGGACAGGAAACACATGACCACACGGGCCGTTATTTTTGATCTTGATGGCACGCTGGTGGATACAGCCCCTGACCTCATGCTTGCCACCAATCATGTTCTGTCGCTGCTGGATCGCCGCCCCATCAGCATGGCGGAAGTGCGCGCCTTTGTGGGTCATGGGGCCAAGGCCCTGATTGCGCGGGGAGCCCAAGCCACCGGTGATGTGCTGGATGAAAAGACACTGACTTATACCCACGCGGAATTCTTGCGGTATTATGAAAAGAACATTGTCGTAAACAGCGCGGTGTTCCCCGGGGTTACCGAATTATTGAAGGCATGCGAAACTGAGGGCTTCAAGATGGGTGTATGCACCAACAAGACTGAAGGGCTTTCGGTGCGCCTTCTCGATGCGCTTGATCTTGCCAAGTATTTTGGGGCCATCGTGGGGCCCGACACCATCAATATCGCCAAGCCAGACCCAGCGCCTTACTTTGAGACGCTCAAAAGACTGAACGTTGCGAGCCAAAACTCCATACTGATTGGCGACAGCGAGACGGATGTTCTCACCGCGCGCGCCGCAAAAGTTCCCATTATCGCGGTCACCTTCGGCTATACGGCAAGACCGGTGAGCGAATACAGCCCGGATTATCTGGTTTCGCATTTCGATGAAATATGGGACATTCTCAAAAAACACGAGCCCGTTTGGTAGGGAAGCATCCATGTTCGATTACGGCGGTTTCAAATATCGGTCCAAAGAAGAAGTGATCGAGAAATCCATTCGCTTCTGGAATCCGGACAAGACAAAATTCTGGCAGCAGGCCGGCATTGATCTCGTTATCGACAGGCGCGAGGGTTATTTTCTCTACGACATATCGGGTCGGCGCCTGATTGATCTGCACCTCAATGGCGGCACTTATAATTTCGGCCATCGGCAACCGGAGCTGGTTGAGACACTCAAAAAAGCTCTCGATCATTTCGATATCGGCAACCACTGGTTCCCGTCGGTCGCACGAACAGCGCTTGCGGAATCACTCATCACCATTTCACCGGGGATGAAATATGCGGTATTTGCCGCAGGCGGTGCTGAAGCCGTGGACATTGCCTTGAAGAGTGCCCGTTATGCCACCAAGCGGCGCAAGATTGTTTCCATCATCAAGGGCTATCACGGCCATTCCGGGCTATCTGTTGCCACCGGTGATGATCGCTTCAGCAAAATTTTCCTGAGCGACCAACCCGACATGTTCATTCAGGTTCCCTTCAATGACATCGCTGCCATGGAAAATGCCCTGAAGGGCAATGACGTGGCAGGCCTCATCATGGAAACCATTCCGGCCACCTTTGGCTTTCCCATGCCCGGGGTTGGTTATCTTGATGCATGTCGCGAGCTGGCGCGAAAAACCGGCACAATGTACATTGCTGACGAGGTTCAAACCGGTTTGATGCGCACCGGGTCGATGTGGGGCTGGCAGGCCTATGGCATTCAGCCCGATATCATGGTGACGGCCAAGGGATTGTCGGGCGGGCTTTATCCGATCAGCGCCTGTCTGGTGAATGAGCAGGCGGGGCAATGGCTGCATGAGGATGGGGCCGCCCACATCAGCACAACGGGTGGGGCAGAGCTTGGCTGCGTGGTGGCCCACAAGGTTATTGAAATGCTGCTGCGGCCGGACGTGGCGGCCAACGTTCACACAGTTGCGGCCTTCATGGCCAATGCCATGAAGGCCATGATGGCAAAGCATGGTGACATTTTCACAGGTGTGCGCCAGAAGGGTGTGATCCTTGGTCTTGAATTCAACCACGCAGATGCTGCCGTTGCCGTGTCACGCGCGCTTTATGAGAATGGCGTGTGGGCCATATTCTCCTCGCTTGACAGGCGCGTGCTGCAATGGAAGCCAGGCATTCTTCTTAACGCTGACTTGTGTAAGGAAATCATGGAGCGCTTTGATGCGGCCATGCCACGGGCGCGGGAACTGATCAATGCTTGATGTCGCCCAACAGATCGCTGAAAAAGCGGTGACGCACTATGCCCTGCCCGCCGATATTTCCATCACCATGATCAATCTTTCCGAAAACGCCACCTACAAGATTGAGGCATCGGATGGTCGCAAATGGGCGTTGCGGCTGCATCGTGAAGGCTATCACAGCAAGGCTGCCATCGCTTCCGAACTTGCCTGGCTCATGGATTTGCGAAACCAGGGTGTTGTCGTGACACCGCGCCCGGTGAAGGGCAGCAACGGGGAAATCATTCAGGAAGTTTCCGGCCGCTATGCCGTGATGTCGGATTGGGAAACCGGGGCCGAGCCCGGCATTGGACAGGATCTCAGCAAACCCTTTGAAATTCTGGGTGAAATTACAGCCTGCATGCATGGCCATGCGCGCGGGTGGAAGCGGCCCGGTTTTTTCACGCGCTTTACGTGGGATTTTGAAACCAGTCTGGGCGAGGCAAAACCCCACTGGGGCCGCTGGCGCGACGGTATGGGGGTTGATGGCGCAAAGGAGAAACTCTTCGCCCGAACCGTGGGCTTGATCGGCAAACGGCTTGCCGCCTATGGCCAAGGCAATGAACGTTTCGGCCTCATTCACTGCGACTTGCGTTTGGCCAATTTGCTGATTGATGACGGCTCGGTGAAGGTCATTGATTTCGATGACTGTGGTTTTGGCTGGTACATGTATGATGCGGCAACTCCAGTCTCATTTTATGAGCATGAGCCACAGGTGCTTGACCTCATCGAAGCGTGGAAGACGGGTTACCGGAAAGTGCTGGCGCTTTCAAAGGAAGACGAGCAGGAAATTCCAACCTTCATCATGCTGCGCAGGCTTTTG
>JANMPF010000509.1:0-2987 GCA_031369725.1 Rhodobiaceae bacterium
CCAGACCAAAACTGAAAAGCAATTGAGCAAGGCAAAGCTTGCCCTGGCGCAAAAGCAACTCGATGGCCACAAGCGCCATGACTAAGGATCTCAAGCGTTCGCTCACCATCGCGGGCCACCGCACGTCGCTGTCGCTCGAGCCGGAATTTTGGCAAGCCCTGCAAGAGGCAGCAGGCATCGAGAAAAAAACCGTGGCAAATATCGTGGCCGAGCTGGATCAAACGCGGGGGCCACGAAATCTGTCCAGCGCCATTCGCGTGTGGCTGTTCAATCGGCGTAAAGCCTGATTACTTTTCACTTCCCAGCGGCACCAGCAGTACCGGCCCAATCGGTGCTTCAACGGGTTTTGGTTTGGGTTTCTGGGCGGGAACCGTGACCTCGGCTTTTCGGTAAGCCTTCAATTCACGCAAACGCTGTTTGATTTCAAGCCTGTTCATGGCAACACCGTCCTGAATGAGGCGCACCTGCTCAGCCGCTGCAAGTTCCACATCCAGCGCCCGCTGGTCCGCCTGAACCCTGAGTTCCCTCATGCGCAACCGCAATTCGGCCCTTTGCGCATAAAACGCCGCCAGTTTTCCTTCATCCTCCTTGCGCATTTTTTCTTCCTCAAGCGCCAACCGCAGCTGCTCAGCCTGAAGTTTTTCTAAATCTCCAACCCCCTTCTCCAAAACCTTGAAGCCAAGGAATGCGGTCAAGGCCGTGGCATCCTCATTCATCACCAGTTGCCAAGGGCTTCCAACATAGGAAATCTCCATCGCCGGCAAATCCGGCAAGACCTTGAGATGCAGCATGACGCCCAAATCAATATTCCCCGTGGCCAACTCGACAACCGGACGGATGAGAATATCCGCATCCGCTCCATTGGTCGCAAATGGCGAGAGGGTTGCCACCCCGTCAACAATGTTGATGCCACCCGATATGCCGCCCAATCCAACCCCATCCCCGTGATGCAACGCCGTGAAGGCATCACGCAACGCCACGGCGTCTTTTGCATTCACCATGAGTTTGGAAAAATTCTGCGGCGAAATGTTAAGAAGTCGTCCGTCGCCCACGGCGAAATTTCCGCTCGCATTGAGGGTTGCCAGCGCACCACCCGGGCTCAATCCCTTTGCGTCAAATTTGACGTCCATGCGCGCCTGCCCGGAAACAACAGCACTGCCATCACCTAGCTTGAGCTGCTCGGCAAGATTGAAAGGTAAATCCACATGGCCGGAAATTTCCTGGCCGCCTGCTCCGGGCTTTGAAACAAGATCAATTGCGGCTTTCTCTCCAGCCCCGGTTTTTGCATAAACTGCGAGCCGGGTGTCTTGCCCTGTTGCGGTCAACTCAATTTGCGAATCCGCCACATCAAGGCCCGGATAGATCGTAAGTTTTTTGGGTCGTACCGACACTTCACCCGAAAGGCCAAGCGGCAATGCCTTGGCAAAGGTTTGTTCCAGGCTCGCTGGCTTGCCATTCCACGGCAAAAAGACAGGCGCCATCAGGCTGGTGAGTGAAACCTGGTCAACGCTGAAATCGCCGGTGATGCGTTCATTGTTTTCAACTGCCGCAACGCCAGCAAATGCCGCATCAGCGAATTTGCCCTCCACTTCGTCAAAGTTCACTTTGTTTCCCACAGTGCTTACCCTGCCACCCAGCGTGAGCACGCCGGTCGGCGCGGCAGGGGCCGGAATTTGCAGGGCGTTGAACAGTTCCCTGGCATCTGCCGCCTGCAAGGTGAGATCGCCATTCAAGCCAAAGGCAGCCGCCATTGGGTTTAGCGTGCCGGCAAAATGCGCCGTGCTGCGGTAAGCATCAGTTGTCACATCAACCAGAAAGCTGTCCTTGAGGTTTCCGTCGGCAGTCAACACCAGGCGTGCGGGAATGCTGTCAATCCTGTCAAGTGAGCCACCATAAAGATTGACCAGTGCTGCACTCGATGTACTGTTGATTTCAGCGCTGCCATTTATCGCTGTGCTCATCAAATCCACGGCTGGAACAACGCTGCCATCCAATGCGATGGTGAATCCGCCCATCATGCCGTTGATGCTAAAGCCGGTCTCGGGATCGGTTGTTGAGGGCTTGGCTTTAAGATTTATTTTCAAATCGGTTTTGCCAAGTGCCGTGGTCCACGCCGGATTCCTGTCACGCGGCAAAACCCCCACCAGATGCAGGAGGCCACGCGGGTCATCGGCAGTCACGGTCGCTGCAATTTCACCGTCCGGACCATCAGGCGTGCTGAGAACAACGCCTGCCGCACTGAGCTTTGCCCCGTCAACAGAGCCGATTTCCAGCGTCTTGAGATCAAATCCCTGCACCGTGGTTTCAATATCAAGCGCCACATTATTGGCTTCCACGCCGTTGAGCTTCATCACCCCTGCCCGCAGCGTAAGGCGTAGATCGCGCTTGACCTGCTCTTCCACAAAACTGCCAAACAGCTGCAGCCAGCTTGTGCCTCCCGGCGCGGCAACTGCTGCAAAACCGTTGGCGAGATAGCTGTCAATATCTGCATTGGGCGTGTCGATGGAAAGATTGACAATCGGCCGCTCGCCGTTGACCAGAACCTTGAAATTTGCCCTCCCCCGTTCACCATCCAGCTCATACTCGATATTCGGGAATTCCAGCTTTGAAGCTGTGAGCGTCACATCGGTCTTTGCTTTCAGGTGCCCGCGTTCCCCGCTCCATGTCTTGGCAATATCGGTTTTGCTATCGGGCCATAGCCACATGGAAAGGGCGCGCGCATCAGCCGACTCCACCGCCAAATTCCCGGCCAGTTCCGCATATCGCTCACCCGGGAAAAACACTCCTTCAAAGCGTGACCGCGAGCGCCCTGGCAGTGCTGCGGAAAGCTCATGAATGCGAATGGCATCGCGGTTGGCAGAAACATCAAGCAAGGCGTTGTCCAAAGTCTCACCCCCCGCCTTCAGGGCAGCTATCTTCAAGGTGGAGCGTAAATCAACATCTTCCGGCAGCATGGTGAGCAACCCATTCACCAGGGAAAGCCCGCC
>JANMPF010000541.1:0-6863 GCA_031369725.1 Rhodobiaceae bacterium
TTTGAGTGAGACGACTTGTGCGAAGTCGTGGAAGAAAATAAACGCACCGTCACCGAATTCCAGCCATCACAACAAACCAAACAAATCCCCAATTTTTTTCAATAACAATGGGATGAATTATATCCCGAAAAAAGTTTTATCTTGACTTAAGTCTTGGTTTGTATCATTTAGGATAAATGATAACACTAAGCCCGGAATTGTAAAATGATCAAAACCCAGCCACTCAAAGAACTTCAAGACCGTATCGAGCTCTTCAGAAATTCGTCCGGTGAATTTGAACGTAAATGCACCCGCACTATACTTGAAAATTTGCCCCGCTTTCTTGTTGCAGTCTTCGGAACCGTAGTTGAATCGCGGGATTTAGCCCGCTTTTACGAACCAACAGGATTCGAACTGCGCGATCCCGATACTGCATTGGCTGAAGTGCTGGATCTCTTATCGCCCGAGCAGTTCGAGCGACTTCCCCTTTATAGGGAGATGGTCGACTTACACGGTGAGACTTTGTTTGGGCTGATCGATGTAAGCGATTCAATATATGATTATCACTATACGAACTTGCCATCGAACGCTGGGGTCTACATTGAGGAGGAGATTCCGCAAGAGTGGTGCAAAGGAACAGAACTTTCAGAAATATTCGAAGCACGCCGATGTCGACGCATGATAGATGGCGAAACAGGATACGAAGGACATAGCGTTTCTGTGGCAGGCCTTTCGCGGCTTGTTAAGATGGATATCAAAACGCTTCGAAATATTCTGTCGCGTGATGGTTCTGGCGTTCATTTGATCAAATCGGGTCCCGATAAAGGCCGTGTCGAAGCGCATGTTGCCAGAGAATGGCTCAAGACCAGACCCGAATATCTGCCCACAATCTCGCTTCCGGTAAGCACTGCATTAAACCAAGGATTGTTGCAGCCCGCAGTATCCGAGGTTGGTCCTTTCCTGTTTGTACCCACCGCAGCCGATGGCACAACGTTCAGTCCTTCCAGCACGATCAACGGCAAATATGAGATTGGAGCGAAGGCCCAAGACTTGTCATTCACCAACTACCATGAGGCATTGTTAGCACTTCAGTCCTTGCCAGACCCGGCTTGGAAACGAACCGACAAAGCAAACCGTGTACGGATCACGACGGTTACACATTGGATGAGGGTTCCTGAAAGTTCACTACATAAGGGAGGGCAACAATGAACTGGCTCAAATCAAAACACCTCGAAACCCGGATGCAACAACGAGCCCTGACTAGCCACCAAATTGAGGTCACGTTGGCATATGGGCATGAATATGGTAACGCTTACGTTTTGACCGACGCGGATATCGACGAAGCCTTACATTCCCGTCGACAGGAAATTAAAGACTTAGAGCGCCTGAAACGAAAAACCTTCACCGTTATTTGCAAAGGCAGTAACGCAATCACCGCATACCGCAACACCAACGCCAAGAGACTGGGGCAACTCTAAAGCGTTTCACCAATTCACCCTTATATCCCCACAAACTTCGGCATTTGGAATATCGCCATGAAAACAGTTAATGTCAAATCTGTCGCCCGTACCCTTTCCAGTTCTACCGAAGTCGAAATGCGCCACAAGCAACTTCACCTTCCTCATATGGAAAAACTCCACCCATATCTTGATGAATTGCGCAGCTGCGACGTGGGGGATGTCCCCAATATTGATCCGTTCGATGGCGGCACAAATGCGAAGATGTTATTCCTGCTGGAGAAGCCGGGTCGAAAAGCCTTTAAGTCGGGCTTCATAAGCCGGGACAACAACGACTCAACTGCTGAGGCCATTTTGAAATTCATGGTACAGGCACAAATTCCCCGCTCAGAAGTTATGCTTTGGAATGTCATACCTGCGTGGAATGGCACGACAAAAATAACCGCAGCAGAGTTGAAATTTGGCATGAGCTGTCTCAACAAGCTGATTGAACATTTACCACGTCTGCGTTCGATTGTGTTTGTTGGCCGTAAAGCCCAGCGTGCAATTCCATTGTTTACTGATCGAGGCATTGCGCTGTATCTATCATTTCATCCATCACCAAAAAATTATGCTCTCGCGCGGGATAAATGGGAATCGATACCATCCAAGTGGGCTGAGGCATGGAATGCTTCGCGTTAAGTGGCAACAACTGAATTACTATGGTGTATGATGCAACAATATTTGCTATCATGTCAAAATTCCGCACCGGTGGGGAAATATGGCGAGCAACGTTCATCACGAAGTAGTTTCAAATCAAACCCATGACTGGAGCCGGCTTGACGCAATGTCCGAAGCGGCGCGCCACGCGGCTGCTTTGGCTGATCCAGATGCCCAGCCACTTGAACCGGACGATTTCAAGCGCATGAAACGCACACCGCAAGTGAAGATTATCCGCCGCGCACTTGCATTGTCACAGGAAGAATTTTCAGCCCGCTTCCATATTCCGCTTGGCACCTTGCGCGACTGGGAACAGGGCCGCAAAGACCCGGATGCTGCGGCTCGCGCCTATCTTATTGTAATTGGCCGCAAGCCTGAAGCGGTGTTGGAAGCGCTTGAACCAACGCGATGATGAAGTCCGCCATTCGCACTTAAACGAACCTTCGAACGAGGAATGGCATTTAGGTCTGGGGGGTACAAGAAATCTCCGTGGCCGACCACGGCAATTTTCTTTTCGGGCCCACTGTTTTTGGCATGGCTAGAACGTGATGAGTTTTGGTTGACCCAATTGCCCATACCCTCACCCTGAGGCGCCCTGCGAAGCAGGGCCTCGAAGGGCTGCTGGATGCGCAAAAGGTGCTTCGAGGCATCGCAAGGGCGATGCTCCTCAGCATGAGGGAATCGTGAATTGGGTCAACCAAAACTGATCACACTCTAGGACGAAGGGCGGCCGAACAAGGCGTTGTAGAGTTTGCGGTCGCGGCCATAGACATCGGGCCTGAACTCAATTCCGTTTTCACCCTTGAATGCGGTTGCATAGATCAAGTGCACCGGAATTTTGTGCGGCAGGACGACCCTGGTATTCTGGCCGCCTGCCAATACGGCATTAACACGTTCGGCAGACCAGCCCGGGATGCCATCAATAATTGTGTGCGCCAATTCAAGGGGGCGGGAAAGCCTGATGCAACCATGGCTGAAGGCGCGCGAGGTTGAGGCGAACTTGTCCTTGGCTGGCGTGTCGTGCAGGTAGATATTATGCACGTTGGGCAGCATGAACTTAACCTTGCCAAGGGCGTTTTTGGGGCCGGGTCGCTGGCGGAAGGTGAACGGAAACCTGCCGGGCCCATAGGCATTCCAATCAATGGAATCCCATGAGGAGAGTGTGCCGTTCATGAACACGTCAAAGTCTGCGGCGTATACATAGGGGTTGGCGCGGAGCTTGGGCAGCATTTCACCGGTGGCGATATTATAGGGTACCGTCCAGGTGGGATTGAGTTCCACATATTCCATTTCGTCGGAAAATTCCGGCGTTTGGGTTGCAACGGCACCGGTCACCACATTCATGCGCTCGACAATGACTGAGGATTGCACGCGCTGCAGTTCGAAGGCTGCAATATTTACGAGAATGTGATAGTCGCCGAGATTGTCGGGCATCCAGCGCCAACGCTCCATGTTGAGCATGATCTGCTTGACGCGTTCCTGTGGTGTTATGTCAAGGGCAATGATTGACTGCTTGCCGAGCAGGCCTTTGGCTTCAAGGCCATTGCGCTGCTGAAATCTTTGCACGGCAATTGCCAATTGCTGGTCATAAAGCGGGGAATTGGTGACCTGCCATTCATAATCACCGGTTTGTGCCAGCAACAACCGGATCTTTGGAATTCTTGCATCGCTCATGCCGGGCTTCAATACGGCACCTTGGTCGATTACCGGCCAGCCGCCCTGCTCGGCAAAGCCCACGTAGGCGCGCATCATTTTCTTGAGCATTTGGTAATGTTCATTGTGTGGCTCAAATGCCGACAGGAATTTTCCGGGATCACGCTGCTTCTTGAGATCAGTAAGGACACGCAGCACGTCGATGGTCTTGCTGTTGCGAAACAAGTTGCGATCAACCCGCTGGGGGGCGATGCGGCCAATCTTGAGATCTGCCGCATAGGCCACAAAAAACGCAGAATAATAGAGCTCGGCCTGGGCGGCACCCGTGGGATCACTGGCAGCAATGGAATCGCGCACATTGATCAGCGTATCAATGGGATAATCATCGGGGTTGAGGCCATCAAACTGGGCATCTTCAAGGCGCTGGATGAAGGGAGTCATGCGGCCGGTTCCCACCCAATAGATGGTGCCGCCATTGTCAACATAGTGGGCCTTCAAGGCTTGCCTGACGCGCTCAACCGGAAGAGCCATGCGGTCGGGCGAGTTCAGCAATTCGGCCACGGCCCTTGATACATCCTCGTAATTGGGCGCATTGCTGTCACCCGCCGCCAGCACAGGTTTCGCCGCCAGCAACAGAACAAAAAAGACGAGTGCCCGAATTGTCAAATGCATAATGTCTCCGCAACCTGCCCTACACATTGAGAAGCAGGAATTCCCGTTCCCACGAACTTATAACCCGGCGAAAGTGTTGCATCTCCTCAAACTTCACATCCTGATAGGCTTCCACAAATTTTTCGCCCATCACCTGTTTCAGCGATTTTGTATAGTTCAGCTTGTCGAGGGCTTCATCAAGATTGATTGGCAGGGTGTGGGCGTAGCGATAGGCAGAACCGGTGACCGGGTCGGACGGCTTGATGCGTTCGATCATTCCCAAATAGCCGCAGGCGAGAGAGGCCGCAAAGGCAAGGTAAGGATTTGAGTCAGCGCCGGGAACGCGATTTTCCACCCGCAAGTTGGCAGGACTGGATGCTGGCACCCGCAAGCTCACCGTGCGGTTGTCATGGGCCCAATGCACATTGGTTGGAGCATCCGATTCAGGAACAAGGCGGCGATAGGAATTCACATTGGGTGCGCAGAAAGGCAGTGCTGCCGCAAGGTAGCGCTGCAAGCCGCCGATGTGATTGAGGAACAGTTTGGTCGGCTTTCCATCTTTTCCGGAAAATACATTCTTGCCGGTCTTCATATCCAGCACAGATTGATGAATATGCATGGAAGATCCAGGTTCATTCTCGTGAGGCTTGGCCATGAAGGTTGCGTACAAGTCGTGTTTGAGTGCAGCCTGGCGCACGGTGCGCTTGAACAGGAACACCTGGTCTGCCAATTCAAGCGGATCGCCGTGATTGAAATTTATTTCAAGCTGGGCGGGACCCGCTTCATGGGACAAGGTGTCCACGTCGAGTTCCTGTACTTCGCAATAATCAAATATGTCCTCAACCACCGGATCAAAATCATTGGCGGCGTCAATGCCATAGGCCTGTCCACCGGACTCCTTGCGGCCCGAGCGGCCGATGGCTGCTTCAATCGGGTAATCGGGATCGAGGTTTTTCTTGCACAAGTAAAATTCAAGTTCAGGTGCCACAACCGGACGCCAGCCCTTGGCCCTGTAAAATCCGAGCACCCGCTTCAGCACATGGCGCGGCGAAATTTCAACAGGCTCGTCATTCAGGTGAAAGGCATCGCAAATCACCTGGGCCGTGGGTTCGGTATACCAGGGCACCAGGCGTGTGGTTTCAGCATCAGGCTCCATGTAGATATCAATGGCGCTGTCGCTCACGGCTGCCGTGTCGGACACAAAGCGGCCATTGATTGTCAGTGTAAAGACTTCTTCAGGCACCCTGAGCCCGCGGGATTTCTGGCCGGAGATGAATTTCTTGGGTGGGAGAATTTTTCCCCGCGCGGTGCCAGACATATCGGCGACTAAACACTCTACTTCACTGATCCTGTTGGTAGTGATGAATTCTTCGAATGATGACCGCGACATGGGAACCCGTTGTTGTTTGAATCGCATGCATTGTAGCGCGCCTTCTTGACGTAACAAAGGGGGGCCAGCTAAGCTTTATTCATGCCTAAATCCATCGATTCACGGTCCTATTATCAAGCCACTGCAAATGCCCGGATCGCGGGCGAAAGCCTCAAAGGTGAAGTTTCCACAGATGTCTGTGTGATAGGTGCCGGTTACACAGGGCTTTCAGCCGCCCTGGAACTGGCGCAAGCCGGATTTAAGGTGGTGGTGCTGGAAGCGGAAAATATCGGCTATGGTGCATCTGGCCGCAATGGCGGCCAGGTTTGCACCGGGTTTTCATCGGGCCAACAGAAAATAGCCAGCCAGCTTGGCAAGGCTGATGCACGCAAATGCTTTGCACTGGCCGAAGAATCCAAAGCCCTGCTGAAGCAACGTATCGCGGAACATGAAATCGACTGCGATCTTAACTGGGGCTACCTGCATGTGGTTCCCAAGCCGCATCTGGTTGATGAACTCAAGGCATGGCGGGATGAATATGTGGAGCTTGGGGTTTCTGGCATCAGCATTTTGGAAAAGCCTGAGCTGGAAAAGAAATTGGGCAGCACAATTTATCACGGTGCATTGCGCGAGAGCGGTGCTGGCCATTTGCACCCGTTGAATTACTGCCTGGGACTGGCGCGCGCTGCGATCAAGGCGGGTGCCGTGATTTATGAGAACGCGCGGGTCGGCCACGTTGATACCAGCAGCAATCCTTCGGCCACCACAGCGCATGGCAAGGTCACGGCCAAGTTCATGGTGATTGCGGGCAATGCCTATCTGGGCCGCACGGTGAAAAGACTTTATGGCCGCGTGATGCCGGTTGCCAGTTACATCGTCGCAACGGAGCCCTTGGGCGAGACCTTCGCCAAGTCCCTGATTGCGGACAATGAGGCGGTGGCGAACACCAATTTCATTGTCGACTATTATCGCCGCGCGAAAGACCACCGCATGCTGTTTGGCGGGCGCGCCAGTTATTCAACCTTTGAACCGCCAAGCCTTGCCACCTATATGCG
>JANMPF010000568.1:0-1759 GCA_031369725.1 Rhodobiaceae bacterium
AGTGGCAGAGCTCGTGGCTTTCGCGCGAAGGGCTGGCAGCACTTGCGACGTATGTTCCAGCGATAGTCTTCGCTGCCGTGTGGACGGGCATTGTTCAGGCTCCCGCATTCGTCGGGCCGCTCGGCCTTGTCACCAGTGCCAAGTGAGCCATCACCGAATTCTGCACCGCAAAAATCTATTCCACCTAGACCACCAACCGCGCCTGCAACCATGCACTCACTGTACCGGTCTCTCTCGCCTTCGCATTGGCCACCGGCGGCGCGACGATGACGGCGATTGCAACCGTCTTTGGCCGCTACCAGATTTTCCAGGCGATTGTCAGCCTCGCGGCGGTCATTCTGGTGGCCGCCCTTAAATATTTCTATTGGCGCTCAATCGATGGTGCAACACGCACCCATACCATGGCAGCGGCAACCGGTCTTGGAGCCGGGGTCCGGCAATGGGAAGTGCCCCATACTTCGGAGAATTTCATCATGCAGGAAATGGGTTTCGCCGTGGCCCGCAAACATGCCCTGAAACTGCGCCGACTGGTGTTTCTGCTGCTGCTTGCAACACTGATCCTGCTGGCTGCTTGCCAGCTCAGCCCATGGTTTTCGCTGCTTGCAGCCCCCACAATTCTGCTTTCCGCAGTGCTTGAACGCTGGCTGTTTTTTGCCGAGGCCCAGCATGTGGTTTCACTGTTTTATGGCACCGAAAAAGCCTGATACGTCCCACAACAGTTTCTTTCCGCTTGTTGGGCCGCTCCATTTTGCTTAATTTGGCATTAATGACGCTTCTGGCAGGCGACGCGGCGTTTGCCTCTTGGCAAAGCCACTAAAAACCATATAAAGAGTTCTTTATATTGTCGAATTGAGGTTCCCATGTCGCATCCATCTTTTACTGACGCCCTGAAATCACGGCCTTGGCTGCTGGCCGATGGCGCGACCGGCACCAATTACTTCCAAATGGGCCTTGAATCCGGTGATGCGCCCGAACTGTGGAACTTCAACCATAAGGACAGGGTAAGAAGGCTTCACCGCGAATTCATTGAAGCAGGAGCCGACATCATTCTCACCAACACCTTCGGCGGCAACCGCCACCGCTTGAAGCTGCACAACGACCAGGACAAGGTGCGCGAAGTCAACATGGCAGCAGCCAGCCTTGCTCGCGCCGAGGCAGACGCCGTGAGCCGCCCGGTTTATGTGGGCGGTTCCATGGGCCCCACGGGTGAAATTTTCATGCCCGTTGGCACCCTGCCGCACGAGGAGGGCGTTTCCGCATTTGAGGAACAGGCCATGGCCCTCAAGGAGGGCGGTGTTGATGTGTTGTGGATTGAGACGATGTCATCGGAAGAAGAACTGCGCGCTGCCGTTGAGGGCGCAGCGAAAGCTGGCCTTCCCATCGTGACCACCATGAGCTTTGACACCAATGGCCGCACCATGATGGGCATTACACCAAAAGCTTTCGGCGCACTTGCAGCGTCCCTGTCAACCCAGCCCGTAGCCATCGGCGCAAATTGCGGTGTTGGCGCTTCCGAATTGGTGGCAACCGTTCTCGGTATCACGCAAGCACGCCCCGATGCAGCCGTCGTGGCCAAAGGCAATTGCGGCATTCCCCAATACCGCGATGGCCACATTCACTATACCGGAACCCCAGAGCTCATGGCCGACTACGCCCGCATTGCATTGGATTCGGGTGCAAAAATAATCGGTGGCTGCTGTGGCACCAGTCCGGCTCACTTGGCCGCCATGCGGAAGTCCCTGGAATCCTACACCAAAGG
>JANMPF010000403.1:0-3338 GCA_031369725.1 Rhodobiaceae bacterium
TCGGTTTTGAGAAGGCCCTTGGTGGTGTATTCGCCAATGAAGCGGGCACTGTCATCGCGGCTGATGCCGAGGGTGGTTTGGGTCAAGTCATTGGTGCCAAAGGAAAAGAATTCAGCCGATTGGGCTATTTCTGCAGCGCGCAGGGCGGCACGGGGAAGCTCTATCATGGTGCCCACAAGATAGGGCAGTTCCATGCCACTTTCCTGCTGCACCCTTTGGGCCACCGCCACCACATGGGCGCGGACGTAATCCAGCTCCAACTTGCCGACGACCAGCGGAATCATGATTTCAGGGATAGGTGCCTTGCCGTATTTCTTGGCCACATCGACGGTTGCTTCAAAAATGGCACGGGCCTGCATTTCGGCAATTTCGGGAAAGGAAACGGCGAGCCGCACGCCGCGATGGCCGAGCATGGGGTTGAACTCCTGCAGTTCGGCCACCCGGGTTCGCAGATATTCAGGCTTGATGGAAAGCTCCCTGGCGAGTTCGATAATTTCGTGATCGGACTTGGGCAGAAACTCATGCAGCGGCGGATCGAGCAGGCGGATGGTGACGGGAAGGCCAGCCATGATTTCAAACAGTTCAATAAAATCCTGCCGCTGCATGGGGAGGATTTCATCAAGGGCGGCACGGCGTTCTTCCACGGTTTCAGCGAGAATCATTTTGCGCATGGGGGTGATGCGGTTGGCGCTGAAGAACATGTGTTCGGTGCGGCAGAGGCCGATGCCTTCAGCACCGAAGTAGCGGGCGGCACGGGCGTCACTGGGAGTTTCGGCATTGGCGCGCACCTTCATGCGGCGGGCCTTGTCGGCCCATTCCAGGACAGTGGCGAAATCACCCGAAAGAACGGGCTTCAGCGTTGGAACGAGCCCACGGTAAATGCGGCCGGTTGAACCATCGAGTGTCACCATCTCGCCTTTGCCGATAACAACACCGAGCGCCATCATGGAACCTGTTGCATAATCAATGCGAAGGCCGCTGGCACCTACCACGCAGGGCTTTCCCAACCCACGCGCTATCACTGCGGCATGGGACAGCAAACCGCCGCGGGCGGTGATCACGCCTTCGGCGGCGTGCATGCCTTGAATATCCTCCGGGCTGGTTTCAATGCGCACGAGAATGCAAGGCCTGTTGCGGCTTTTAAGTTTTTGGGCATCGGCGGCGTCGAACACGATCTGACCGGATACAGCACCAGGTGAAGCGGCAAGGCCCGCGGCAAAGATTTCGTGGGGAATGGTTGTATCCAGGGTGGGATGCAGGAACTGTTCCAGCATGAGAGGATCAACCTTCAGCAGGGCTGCATCGCGGGTGATGTCACCACGATTTGCCAAATCCACCAGAAGTTTGAGTTCCACCTTGGCGCTGGCTTTCATGGCACGGGTATGCAGCAGGCAGAACTTGCTGCCTTGCGTGGCGTAAGTGACCTCCTGGACGGATTTGAAATGGCGTTCGATTTTTGCAAGGGCCGCGTGCAACTGTTTGGGATGATCGAGTTCAGCGCCGGTTGATGGGTTGCGCGTGGTGGTCACGGTGTTGGGGCCGGTGGTGCGCAACATCACATGAATGATGAGGCAGGCTTCAGGCTGGCGCTGGGCTGCGGCCATCACGATATTGAAAAGCTGCTCGCCTTCGTCTTGCGGAAACCCGCTGGTGGATTTGGCCGCAATCAAGGCTTTGAATGCGGCCACCGAGTTTTCACCCAAGTCGTCAAAATCGGTGTGGGAAAGGCCCAGAACATTCACGGCATAATCTTGCAAAAGGGTGCAATAGACAGTTTCAGATTCGGGGCGCTTGTCATTGAGGCCCACGTTGAGGATGGACTCCATGGCGCCAAGCAGGGTGCCATTAAAGCTTGCACGCACGGCAAGCAAGGTGCCAAGACCGATTTTCTTGACAGCGGCGCCAAGCTGTTCGCGGGTGATTTCGGCAGGCCTGGTGATGACGAAACCTGCGGGCACGGGCAAGCCAAGTGCGGCCAGTTCGAACAGGCTTGCGGCTTTCGTACCCAATATTTCGCGGCCAGTTGCCGGGGTTTCAGCGCTGCCGTTGCCAAAGTGATAGATGATTTTCTTAACCATATTGCAGTGCAGCAAACACGTTGCTTGCGAATTGGTCAAGTGCTCAAATAACAGGCGCTAGCCTCAGCGTTGGTTTTGTACGCTTGAACAACAGCCAGAAGGCGATGGCCATGTTCAAGAGGTTCCAGGCAATGCCATGCAGGAAGGCTGCCTGGTAGGAACCGGTGTAATCGAATATCACGCCCGACAGCCAGCCGCCCAAGGCCATGCCGAGAACAGTTGCGGTGAGCACGAGGCTGATGCGGGTGCCGGCTTGCCTTGCCGGGAAATAATCGCGCACGATGAGGGCATAGCTTGGCACGATGCCGCCTTGGGCGAGGCCGAAGAAGGCGGAGACAATATAAAGCGAGGTGAGGCCATCAAAGGGAATGTAGAACAGCAGAGCCAGGCATTGCAGCACGGAGCCGATGATGAGGGTGCCGATGCCACCGATGCGGTCTGCCAGAAATCCGGAAGCCAGGCGGCTGACCACGCCAAAGCCCAGCATGAGGGAGAGCATTTCAGCGCCGCGGGCTGGTCCGTAGCCCAGGTCACCACAGTAGGCGATGATGTGAACCTGCGGCATGGACATGGCCACGCAACAGGCAAGGCCCGCCAGAATGAGGGCGGCCTGGATGAGTGGAGTGCCAGTGGTGTTCTGGTTGGTGCTGGAAGGGCTGGGGCGTTCTTCCAGCGAGGCGCGCTGGCGCAGGAAAAGCGAGTGGGGCAGCATGAGGCTTACGGTAAAGATGCCAAGTGCCATGTAGGATGCGCGCCAGCCATAGTTCTGAATGCCCCAGGTGAGGATGGGCGGCCAGATGGTTCCGGCGAGATAGTTGCCGGATGCAGCGATGGCAACCGCAATGCCGCGACGCTTTTGAAACCACAGGGAGACATCAGCCACGAGGGGGCCGAAAGTTGTGGCACAACCGAAGAGACCGATGAGGCCAGCCTGGGCGGCAACAAAAGTCCAGTAGGTAGGTGCAAAGGCTGCGGCGGTGAAACCTGCGCCCAGCATGATGGCACCGATGAACATGGGCACCATGATGCCGAAACGATCAGCCAGCCTTCCCATGATGACGCCACCTAAGGCAAAGCCTACCATGGTCATGGTATAGGGGAGGGAGGCACCTGCCCTATCGACGCCGAACTCGGTTTGGATAAAGGGCAGCACCACGATGCCCGCCCACAGGCCGATGCCGCCGATGGTGGCAAGGGCAAGCGAGATGACAAGCCTAAACCATGCATAGGGGCTGTCAGGTTTATGGGCGATGGTCATGC
>JANMPF010000086.1:0-3947 GCA_031369725.1 Rhodobiaceae bacterium
ATGGGAACGATAAGAAGGCCGATCAAAACGATGGCAAGTATGCTGACAACCAGAATGCAAAGGGTGGCCAGTATGCGCGGCAGGCCCAGCCGTTCCAGCGCGTCGGCCACCGGGTCAAGGAAATATGCCAGAACCAACCCCGCAATGAACGGCAGCAATATCGGGCTGAGCAGCCACAGCACAAATATCATCAGCAGAAATGCCGCAAGCCAAAACGTGATCTGTCGTTGCAGGGTCATGTTCTATTTATCCAGCGTGCCATTGGCCATGTGACGCAGCCAGTCGCGCATATATAGGGCACCTGAACCAAAGGTCAAAATAGCCACGGCAATAAAGCCAGCCCCCAGCAGCGGGTGCAGATCAATGTTCAAGCCGAGAACCCCAAGGACCACGCCTGCCAGTATGATCTGCCCTGCGGTGTTCACCTTGCTGGCCATGGAAGGGGCCACGATAATTGGCTTGCCCAGCACCCATGACAAGATCACGGCACCTACAATGAGCACGTCACGGGTGACCACCAGAATGACAAGCCATGCCGGTACAAACTTCAGCAAGCCCAGTGAAACATATATCGAGACCAGCAGTGCCTTGTCGGCAATGGGGTCGAGATAGGCACCAAGCTCGGTGCGCTGGTTGAAACGCCGTGCAATATAGCCATCCACCCCGTCGCTCACCCCCGCTGCAACAAAAGCGATGAAGGCAACTGCAAATTCTTCCGAAATGATCAGCCACACGGTGATGGGAACCAGGAGGATGCGGCCAATGGTGATGAGGTTGGGAAGGTTCATGGGGGTTTAAAACGTGGGCTGGATAACCCAAGTCCCCCCGATTTGCGACATTTGAAGTCCCGTGGCCTGCATGGAGCTCAGGGCATCCTCCAGATTTCCCACATACATGAGCCGAACCACCGCACCATTGCCGGCAAGCGTTGACACATCAACACCGATGACGCCGGGTGTGGCAAGTATACGCGAGCGGATGCCATTCCACTCCGAAGGGCTGGTGAACGGCACCGAAACCGGAACCGAATGTGACGCATTGGCCTGCTGCTGGTCCTTTGCCGCTTGCGCCTGTGCTGCCAGCCTGTCCTTGTCGGATTTGAACTTGTCGATCATCACCGCATGAATGCGGGCGACGGCCAATGCGGCGGAAGCTTCAAGGGTTGCACCGTCAGCTGTATAAATCTTGTCGAATTTCATGGTGCCAAGCTCGGACTCGCCTGTCATCACGGCGTGGATGCCACTGCCCGGGGCGGCTTCACCAACGGCGACCAGTATTGTTCTCACATCATAACGCCGCCGCAGCACTTCCAGCTTGATGGGGTTGAGATCAAGCACATCCTTGGCGGTAACGGCTGCTGAATCCTCCGCGTCGCCTATGGGAACAATGAGCGGTACCTGTGATTGCTCGGCATGAAGGTTGCGCCACGAGGCTAACCACAGATTGTCTTCCCACAGCTTGATGCCATCGGCGGTTTTCCATAACGGCAATATCAGCATCGGCGTTGCCTGCTCCGGCACCACGACATTGACGCCGTATTTTTCAAACAGGGCACGGATTTTGGTGGGCAGGAACCGCACCGTGAAGCGCCCGATGTAGCGCCCGGGGCCGGTACTTTCCTGCTCGATCGACAATGATTTGAGCAACGGCAGCACGTCCTTGTCTTCCAGCCTGGCAATTTCCGCACTCAATTCCGGCGTGCCAAGCTTGCCCGCCAGCATGACGATGGCCTTCATCTGCACCTGCACCAGGGCGAGATTCTTGGCCGTCGTGGCGTCCTTGTCGGTGACATCCACATCCACGCCTTGCACGGCGAAAATATTGGTCTCGATCGGCCCGGCCGCAAGTGCGGCTGGGATTGGCCCAAGCATGATCATCGTGGCCATCAAAACCTGCCACAGTTTCCGCAAGATCATGCCGCCAACCGCTCCATTTCTTCTGGTGAAAGTCCACCACAACGCTTTATTCCAGCACCCGTTCAGGCTAAGAGGCCTCTTTACCATGATTAATAAGGCAAACTAGCGGCATGAGTGACGGCAAACAAGCAAAACGAAATAGCCTGACGTATGCCGATGCGGGCGTCGATATCTCCGCTGGCAACGCCCTGGTTGAAGCCATCAAGCCCCTGGCCAGATCGACAAAACGACGGGGCGCTGATTCGGCATTGGGCGGCTTCGGCGGCCTCTTCGACTTGCAGGCCTGCGGCTACAAGGACCCTGTTCTGGTGGCCGCCAACGATGGCGTGGGAACCAAGCTCCGCGTCGCCATCGAGACCGGCATTCACCACGGCGTTGGCATCGACCTCGTTGCCATGTCGGTGAACGACCTCATTGTGCAGGGTGCCGAACCCCTGTTCTTCCTCGACTACTTTGCCACCGGCAAACTCGATGTGATCCAGGCCCGCGACGTGATCGCGAGTATTGCGGCGGGCTGCAAACAGGCAGGCTGCGGCCTGATCGGTGGTGAAACCGCTGAAATGCCCGGCATGTATCACGGCAAGGACTACGACCTCGCAGGCTTTGCCGTAGGTGCCGTCGAGAGGAAACGCATCCTGCCCGCGCGCGATGTGGGCGCCGGCGATATAATCCTCGGCCTTGCCTCCTCCGGCCCCCACTCCAACGGCTATTCCCTCATCCGCAGGATCGTCGGGGTGAGCGGTGTGACGTATGACGCTCCCGCCCCCTTTGCGCCCGACAAAACACTGGGTGAGGCCCTGCTGGTTCCCACGCGCATCTATGTGAAATCCCTCCTCAAGGTGTTCGCCAAAACCAAATCCGTGAAGGCGCTCGCCCACATTACCGGCGGCGGCTTTCTCGAAAACATTCCCCGCGTGCTGCCTAAAAATTGCGTCGCCGAAATCAACCTTGATGCCGTGCCATATCTTCCGGTGTTCAAATGGCTGCAGGACGTGGGTGGAACACCAACCCGCGAAATGCTGCGCACCTTCAACTGCGGCATTGGCATGATCCTGGTGGTGAAGGCCAAGGACGCCAGGATGATCGCGGCGGCTCTCAAGAAATCCGGCGAACAGGTGGTCACCCTGGGTTCCTTACGCAAACGCCGCAGCCACGAGGAGCAGGTGGCAACAACTGGCAGCTTGGGCGCAAAATGAGCAGAAGGCGTGTGGGCGTTCTCATCTCCGGCCGCGGCTCCAACATGCAGGCCCTCGTCGAAGCCGCCCGGGCCCCTTCGTACCCTGCTGAAATCGTGGTCGTTGTCTCCAACCGTCCCGACGCACCGGGCCTCGACTATGCCCGAGCCCAGGGCATCGCCGCCCACGCCATCGACCACAAGGCTTATCCCACCCGTGAAGCCTTCGACGGGGCCCTCAACGCTTACCTCAAATCGCAAAACCTCGACATCGTTGCCTGTGCGGGCTTCATGCGCGTGATGACGCACCAGCTCATCGATGCCTGGGCGGGCCGCATGATCAACATTCACCCTTCCCTGCTGCCGCTCTACAAGGGCACCCACACCCACGAGCGGGCCCTGGCAGACGGCGCAGCGGTGCATGGCTGCACCGTGCATTATGTCACCGCCGAACTCGATAGCGGCCCCATCATCGCGCAAACCCAGGTCATTGTGTTTCCCGGTGACACGGTGGAAACCTTGAGCGCCCGCGTGCTGGCCCAGGAACACAAGCTCTACCCCAAGGCGTTGACGCGCGTCTGCGCCGAACTCAACCGCGCGGGCTCCACGTAAACCTTAGGGGGAGGCGTCAGCACCACGCCCTTGACCACGTCCAGCCGCAAGGGACCGCGCGAACACCTTTCGGCGTGTAAACGGGCAATCGTGCAGCGATCTTCGAGGTTAAGCTGTTGATATCTGGTTCCCATGGCGACACCTTAATCTCAATTTGGTGTTGCACTTCGTTTGTGAACTTAGGAGGTGAAGGTCGAGCGTGAAGCCGGAAAAAGCATATTCGCGCGCGCTGTCCAAGTGCCCAC
>JANMPF010000091.1:0-4907 GCA_031369725.1 Rhodobiaceae bacterium
GTTAATCGGGTTTTTGATCACACTTTTTCTAATTCAGGCCTTTGTTGTCCAGTCGGCAAATGCGCAGGAATCCTGCGCTACGAAAACCAAGATCACCACAAGTGCCGGGAGGGCCACCTTCATGCAGATGGAATATTGCGGGGATGCAGATTTGACCACAGTGTTCACCTGCACCAAGGGCTCGAAAAACATCAAAGTCGTTCTTCACGTCTCCGCCTTTGATCCCGATGACCAACCAGGCAAGAGTTTCAAAAATACCTTCAAGTTCCACAAGCTGGTGACTGAACGAACCCTAAAAACAGTGGCCCCAGTCAAGGGTGGTGCCGGGGATGTTGGGGCTGCGATTACGCTGGATGCCGACGACCCGCTGTGGATAGCCTTGTTGACGCCAAATTTGAATGTGGCATCGGTAAACAATAATTCATCAACGAGTGTTGGCACTTTCGAAGAAAGCCGCAAAAAAATTGCGACTTTCAAGCAGGTTTGCGGGCTTTAGCTTGAGTAAAGCCACCGGCCCTCAAACGATCATTGGGCAGGGTGAATTCGAACCTTGCGGGGACTGAACTCTTTTACTGCAGCGCCTTGCATTTCCAGTCCATCACGAGGCTTCAGTATTCGTGCCTGTGCTTTGCTGATCACAGCTACATGCGGAGATGCATCAATTTCCAGCGCCATGGCCCAGCAGTTATCCGCATTGGTCAGCCAGTAATCCGGATCGTATTTGCCGATGTCGAACGGCCTTGAAATGCGGCGCAGGGTTTTTTTTCCGCCTTTCACATATTCATGGAAATAACTCATGGCAAGTTCGCGTGGGGATGCATAGATGGGGTCGCGCCAGCGCAGCCAGATTGAGTTGCTTTTGGAAATGGCACCCCAATGCCTGCCGCGCCTGAACAGCGTCACGATATGATCATCATCACCCGAGGCCTGGAAATCCATGAGCAAGGCGGGTTCGCCATGCAGCTGCAAGGCACTGGCGGCAATGAAGGCTGCTTCAATGCAATGGCAGCAGTTGGCTTTCAACGCGTTGCGGGCCGAACGGCAGGTATCGCCTGCGGGTTCAAAATTAATCGGCATGGCTGTTATGAAATCCTGAATCTTCTCTGGTGTTTTAAGCTTCCTGAAGATCGCAACCTCTTCAGCGGTCAGGCCAACTGCCTTGGCAAGGGCTAAATCAAAGCTCACGCTTTACAATCCGCCGCGGTCATCATGGGTGATGGAATAATCACGCCGCGCAGCGAGAATGGAGACGGAGAAACCAGCCACCACATCAATGAGCGCCATGACCATCAGGAAGAAGAAGGTGGAAGTGCCGCAGAAGGGCACCAGCAGAAATTCCACCAGTGCCACGATGAATGTGGCGGTGGACAGCATGTGATCCACAATGGCTCCGGCACCCGGCCTTGCGGCTTTGATGATTTCGAAAAACAGCGCAATCAGGCCTGCGAGCACAAACAAGTCACCCACCTTGAGATAGAACTCCGCGGTTGAGGGCAACACCTGATCGAGATACAGGGATTCTGTATCCATCATCGAACCCGAATAATCCAGGAGATTGAATGCCAAAATGACAATGGCAAGGGCTGGGATTGAGAGAATGTAACGCATCGGGGGTCTCCGGTTCGAGCGGCATTTTGCCCGAGAGTTGCGATTCCCACGAGCAGCTTTGCATTTAAAATTGTTCTTTATATAGAACGATAAATTGCCTATATAGAACGTATAACAACAGAGAGTGGCTATTATGACCCTGCAACTTGGCGATATTGCCCCTGATTTTGAAGCTGAAACCACTGAAGGCCATTTGAAATTCTACGATTATATCGAAGGTTCCTGGGTGGTTTTCGTGTCCCACCCCAAGGATTTTACCCCTGTTTGCACCACTGAGCTTGGGTCGATGGCAAAGCTCAAACATGAGTTCGACAAGCGCGGCGTGAAACTGCTTGGCATATCAGTCGACTCGGTTGAGGACCACGTGCGCTGGAAGCAGGACATCAAGGACGTGACGGGTGCCATTGTCACCTACCCCATGATTGGCGATAGCGATTTGGCAGTTGCCAAGCTCTATGGCATGATTCACCCGAATGCCTCGGGTGGTGCAAAGGGTCGGACCGCGGCCGACAATTCCACGGTGCGCAATGTCCTGATCATCGGGCCTGACAAGAAGATCAAACTGATTTTGACCTACCCCATGAGTACGGGCCGCAACTTTAACGAAATCCTGCGCGTGGTGGATTCACTGCAGCTCACGGCCACCAAATCGGTGGCAACACCTGCCGATTGGAAGCAGGGCGAAGATGTCATCATTCTTGCTTCAGTTTCCGACGACGCGGCGAAGGAAAAATTCCCCGCCGGCTGGAAAACCTTGAAACCTTATCTGCGCCTGGTTCCACAACCCGGCAAATAGCTTCACTGAAATTCTCCTCCCTGAAAACTCAACCCCCGGTCTCATCGCCGGGGGTTTTTTGCATAGCCGAACACGTCATTCCCGCGTATGCCAGAATCTCGTTCCGAATAGAAATTGCTGCCAGATTCCGGCTTGCGGCGGAAAGACGGATAAATGGGCGCCGGCAAAACTCATTACTTTCTAGTTGCCGCTGGCAACATAGCCGCTGCTTTTGGTTATCTGCTTGACCAGGGCAACCCACTGCAGGGGATTGCTGTGGGATTGGCGCTTGAGGAATTTGTAACCCGTCGCGTTCCAGCGCTTCACGTCATTGCGGCGGTTGTCGAGAACATAGTCGCCGTCCTTGGTGGTGACGGTGAGAACGGCATGGCCTTCGCCCTTTTCATCCAGAACGACCGTGATAAGCAAGGCTTCGGCGGAAAAGCCGAGGTTTTCGAGATAGCGTTTCTTGAGCAGCACATAGTCTTCGCAGTCACCGGCGTCCGTTGGGTAGGCCCAATGTTCTGCCTCGCCATAGAGATCCTGGTCGCTCACCGGAGCGATCTTGTTGTTCACATAATCATTCACCTGATAGACAAGGTTCCAGCGATCCGGCGTCATGTCGAGCCGGTCATGCTTGTCGTCAATGGATTTGCAGTCTGCCGGATTATCAACGCAGAATTTCACAAACCCGACAGGCGGAAGAGATTTGCCGTACTCGTTAGCGGCAACGTCTGCAGCCTGTGCATTGATGCCCATCAATGCCAATGCGATGCTTGCTATTACCGCTCTCAAACCCATCAAACGCCTCGAAAACCCAAATTATGTGCCGCAGATTCAACATAATTGAATTTGGATTCGAGGTGGAAATATAATTAACAGATAGTTAACGAGGCAAATAAGTCTTTAATTACCACCATTTGGGAGCCTGATATCCGCCTGCCACCTGTTCAATAACGGCTGCGGTCTGGAACAGGGTTTCCTCATCGAAGGGCTTGCCAATGAGCTGCAGGCCGAGTGGCAAACCGTCTTTGGAAATGCCTGCGGGCACGGCAATGCCGGGAAGGCCTGCCATGTTCACGGTAACAGTGAAAATGTCGTTCAAATACATTTGCACGGGATCGCTGATTTCGCCGGGGGCAAAGGCCGGGCTTGGGGTGGCGGGCGTCAGCACCACGTCCACCTTGCTCCAGGCCTGATCAAAATCGCGCTTGATCAGTGTGCGGATTTTCTGCGCGCGCACATAGTAGGCGTCATAGTAACCGGCCGACAGAACGTAAGTGCCAATCAGGATGCGGCGCTGCACTTCCGGGCCGAAGCCTGCGGCGCGGGAATTTTCATACATGTCCACAATGTCCGCGCCCGGAACCCGCAAGCCATAACGCACGCCATCATAGCGCGCGAGGTTTGAGGAGGCCTCGGCAGGGGCCACGATGTAATAGGCAGGCAGGGCATATCTTGTGTGGGGCAGCGAGATTTCAATAATTTCTGCGCCCTGCTCTTTCAGCCACGCGGCACCCTTGTCCCACAGGGCCTGGATTTCGGCCGACATGCCATCTGACTTGTATTCCCTTGGAATGCCGATGCGGAGGCCCTTGATGGATTTGCCGATGGCCTTCTCATAGTCTGGCACGGGAAGGTCAACGGAGGTTGTGTCCTTGCCGTCCACGCTTGCCATGGATTTCAACATGATGGCAGCATCGCGCACGTCACGGGCGATGGGGCCTGCCTGGTCAAGGCTCGATGCGAAGGCAACGACACCCCAACGCGAGCAACGGCCGTAGGTTGGCTTGATGCCGACCGTGCCGGTGAAGGCCGCCGGCTGGCGGATCGAGCCACCGGTATCGGTTGCGGTTGCTGCGGCACAGATATGGGCTGCAACGGCGGAGGCCGAGCCACCGGAGGAGCCGCCCGGAACCAGCGCTGCATTGGAGTTCGACCGCCGCCAGGGATTGATGACGTTGCCATAGTAGCTGGTCTCGTTCGACGAGCCCATGGCGAACTCGTCCATGTTCAGCTTGCCGAGCATTACCGCGCCATCGCGCCAAAGGTTGCTGGTAACGGTGGATTCATATTGTGGTTTGAAGCCATCCAGGATGTGGCTGCACGCCTGGGTGTGAATGCCACGGGTTGCAAAGAGATCCTTGATGCCGAGCGGGATGCCTTCCAGGGCGCCACCTTCACCCTTGGCCAATTTCGCGTCTGACGCTTTGGCCATGTCGCGGGCTTTATCAGGAGTTTCAACGATGTAGGCGTTAAGAATGCGGGCGCGTTCCATGTTGGCGAGGTAGGCATTGGTGAGTTCAAGGGCGGAGAACTCGCGGGTGCGCAAGCCTTCGCGGGCGGCGGCGATGGTGAGTGACGTGAGATCGGTCATTCTATTACCTTGGGCACGAGGAAATAGTCATCTTCAGTTGCAGGCGCATTGGCCACGGCGGCTTTTGGATTGTTGCCGTCAGTCACCACGTCGTGGCGCATTTTCATTTTGACGGTGACAACGGAAGTGAGCGGCTCCACGCCTGCC
>JANMPF010000098.1:0-2433 GCA_031369725.1 Rhodobiaceae bacterium
CATCCGGCCATTGGGTATGGGGCAACGAAAAATGAACTGGCCGCATCCAACTCCTGATGACAGCGTTGTTAAATCATTGAATGTCGAAAAGAATAATCAAGGACCGATCGCGCCTTTCGTTCGTGCGCGGATTATGGCTGAGTAAAACAGCATTCAGTATTGTTAGCCGAGTATTCGCAAGTTATTATTGATGGTGAGCCCTATTAGTTGCCTTATTAATTCCCTCTGACCGGGTGCACCAAGCCACACCCGACAATGCGCTTTGTAACAGCGTCATCTTCTTCACGGCGATAATTCTATTACCATGCGGCTCAGCCGGTAATCTCTATCCCAATGACCTCGACATCACTGGACGAAATATCCAGTCAGGCGTAAACTTAAACGTTCCCAGACTTGGCGGTTTCCCTTCCCATCAATGCTTGGGGCAAATGAGGACAGAGTGTCATGTGGCCGGCTTTGTTTCCAGGACTTCTCATTACAGCTTTCTGGATGTATGCGTCAGCCACCGCTTGGGCAGGACCTGTCCCATGGGCCAGCAATGACTACGTCGACCTCTACTTCCGCATCTATAACGGTCAGGTTCCATTGCCTCATATGCGTGACGCAAAACAGAACGCCCTGTTCAACCATCTTATCGCTCCTGAAAACCTCGCGAGCATCGCTGCCGCCGCAGTCTCTGACGACGAAAAGCGCCAGCAGCTGGAAATCATTCTTGCATCGCTCAGTGCCTATAGGTCGCGTTACAACTACGCGATATTTGTAGGCGAACCGTTGCAGCAGGAGCTTGCCATGGTTCAGGCCTACCAATTGCAGGTCATGGGCTGCTTGGCACGGCTCTCACCCCATGGCATCAAGGCAGGTGATTCGCACCCCGCATGGACCACGCTGATCGGCGGGGTGATCGATGCGGTGGAAAACCGCAAGACGTATTCGCCTTTGCAAAGTTCCATCATGGCCGATGCCATTGCCCGCAACTATCCGGTAATTGCCTTGGCGCTGTCGGCGGGTGATCGCAACCTGGTCCGCGCCGAAGTCTTGAAACTGGATCATGCAGGTGACAACGCGGATCTGGAAGACGCGCGCCAGCAAATCAGGCATACGGTGTTGCAATAGGCGGACCGGTCTTTCGCGTCATTTGCGCGGAAAAATGACCCAATTTGAAATGTTAAAAATTGGTTAATTATTTGATTTTACTGAATTTTATCATATGTCAATATTCCTGACATTTCTATTCATCCCCAGTTCAGCTTGCTGCCCGTAGAAGGGGACTCATGAAAGGACGGCTTATGTTCAGAGGTTTGAGATTTGTGGCAATTGCGCTGGTGACCCTGTTTGTCACTGAGCCCGCCTTTGCCCAATTCAGGCCCACCAATCGCGTTCCCAACATGATCCGGATTCTGCCCAATACCATCAAACCGCCATTCCCGCTTCTCCGCATCAAGATCCGGCCCTCGCAGGCTGCTGCAATTGCCCAAGGACAAGTGGCAAATTCAACTGTTGTGGGCGTCAAGCTCTTGCCTAGCGGCACGTATGCTGTCACTTTGCGCACCGATAACAGCGTGGCGCGGATCATGGTGGATGGGCAGGACGGTTCGATCAACTGACCAGTTTTTACGCCAACACCCAAGGGGACAAACATAAATGCGCATTCTCGTCGTTGAAGACGATCCTGATCTGAACCGCCAGATTGTTTCAGCCCTGTCTGACGCGGGCTACGTGGTTGATAAAGCCATGGATGGCGAAGAGGGCTGTTACCTCGGCGAAACCGAACCCTATGATGCCGTCGTGCTGGATTTGGGTCTCCCCATTATCGATGGCGTAAGCGTTCTCGAAAAGTGGCGCCGGGCCGGCAAAAAAATGCCGGTGCTGATTCTCACGGCCCGCGACCGCTGGAGTGACAAGGTTGCAGGCTTTGATGCCGGTGCTGATGACTACGTGGCAAAACCCTTCCAGATGGAAGAAGTTCTGGCCAGGGTGCGCGCATTGCTGCGCCGCAGTGCCGGCCATGCCACCAGTGAGCTCACCTGCGGACCCATGATTCTTGACACCAAAAGTGCGCGCGTGACCGTGAATGGCACGGCAATCAAGCTCACCTCGCTGGAATTCCGCCTGCTGTCTTACCTGATGCACCATGGTGGCAAGGTGGTGTCGCGAACCGAACTTGTCGAGCACCTCTATGACCAGGACTTTGACCGCGATAGCAACACCATTGAAGTGTTTGTCGGCCGCTTGCGCAAGAAGCTTGGGATAGACGTGCTGCATACCATACGCGGCATGGGATACTGCATATCTGAGCCGGATAATGCCAAGTAAGTCACTTTCCTTTCGCCTGATAACGACATCTGCAATAGTTGCCATCATTTTGCTGGTGAGTGCTGCATTCCTGCTGAATTATCTTTTCCAGGCAGCCCTTGAGCGCAACTTTGATGCCCG
>JANMPF010000158.1:0-2881 GCA_031369725.1 Rhodobiaceae bacterium
ACGTCGGGAATATCAAGCCCGCGTGCTGCCACATCCGACGCAATCAGATACGTCACTTCATTGTTGCGGAACGCCGCCAGCATCTTGAGGCGCGCCGACTGGTCCATGTCGCCATGCAACGCACCGGCACTGAAGCCATGCTTGCGCAATGATTTTTCCAGCAGCGCCACTGTGGTCTTTCGATTGGAGAAGATAATGCCGTTCTTCACATTGGTCTGTGTACGCAGCAAGATGCGCAAGGCATCGCGCTTTTGCGTGGGATCATGCGGAACCTTCACCAGGTGCTGCTCAATGGTTGCAGCAGTCGAACTTGGCGCACTGGCTTCAATGCGAACGGGGTTATGCAGGAACTGCGTTGTAAGCCTTTGAATTTCCGGCGGCATGGTAGCCGAGAAAAACATGGTCTGGCGGGTAAACGGCAACAGCTTGCAGATTTTCTCGATGTCGGGAATGAAACCCATGTCGAGCATGCGATCGGCTTCATCGATCACCAGCATTTCAATGCCGGTAAGCAGCAGGCCACCGCGCTCCATGTGGTCCAGCAGGCGGCCCGGTGTTGCAATCACCACGTCTGCCCCACGGTTGATCTTGGCAGCTTGCGGCTCGAAGGCAACGCCTCCGATCAGCAGGGCAACGGTCAGCTTGTGTTGTGCGCCGAGGGTTTCAAATGCCTCATGCACCTGAGCCGCAAGCTCACGCGTGGGCTCCAAGATCAGCGTGCGCGGCATGCGCGCCTTGGCGCGGCCCTTTTCCAGCAGGGTTAACATGGGCAGCACGAAAGCCGCGGTTTTACCCGAGCCCGTTTGTGCAAGACCCAATACGTCTTTGCGCTGCAGGGCATGAGGGATGGCTTGCGCCTGAATGGCGGTGGGCGTTGTATAGCCTGCGGTGGTAATAGCTTCGAGTACTTTGGGGCTGAGCCCGAGTTCGGAAAAGTTCATGTAGTGTTGAAAGACCGTTCTAGCGATGAAAATGAATGTGACGCCCGGGGGTAATTCGCTAATGCCAGAGGGCGCGCTGATTGGCGCGGAAAATAGGGCTTTTCCAATTAAAGTCAAATTACGAAATAAAACGGGGTAAACCACAGAAAAAGGGGCGAACCTTTCAGCCCGCCCCTTAAGTCTGTTACGCTTGGGAGGTTACTTAATTTCACCGAGATATTTATCAAGCGCGCCGCCAATGACACCGCCCACGAGGGGCGCCAAAATGAACAGCCAAAGCTGCTGCAACGCCCAGCCGCCCTGGATAACAGCAGTGGCAATGGAGCGTGCCGGGTTAACCGAGGTGTTGGCAACCGGAATGCTCATGATGTGCATCAGGGCCAGGGTAAGGCCAATGGCAACCGGTGCCAAATTACCGGCGCCGCCATCACGTGTGACCCGGGCGATGATGAAAATGAAGAGTGCGGTTTGCACAATTTCCATCAGCAATGCTGCACTTAAGGGAAAGCCGCCGCCGGAATGTTCGCCATAGCCATTCGACGCAAAACCGTCCGGCAGTGGACCCTTGGTTGACAGTATGAAAGCAAAGAACAAGGCAGAAACAATGCCGCCCGCAATTTGAGCCAGCCAGTAGGGAATAATCTCCTTGCGGTCAAAACGCCCGGCGGCATAGAGACCAAGCGTTACCGCTGGATTGAAATGCCCGCCTGAAATTGGCCCCACCGCATAGGCCATGCCCATGACGGCAATACCCACGGCCAGCGCCACACCGAGGCCTGCCGCATTGCCCGAAACAAGGGCAGCGCCAAGCACCGCCGAGACCAGCGCAAAGGTTCCAATTGCTTCAGCAATAAGTTTATTCTTCATCAAGTCCCCGTCCCCAACATGCCAACCCCAACACTATGCCTGATTCGTAGGCATTCGCAAAATTACCGAGTTTGGGGTAATCTATCAGTTTGAAATCTTTGCGATTTGGGGGGAGTCACTCGCGATCAGTAAAACACCTGCCTTTCGTGTTGATGGCAAGCGGGTTCCCGACAGAGTCGGTGCTTATGGATGTGCCGCCTGCCACTTCTTCATTTCTTCAATTTCCTTTTTCTGAGTTGCTACTATCGCTTCAGCCAAAGCTCGAAGGGTCTTATCTTTTCCATATTTCAATTCAATATTGGCCATGTCGGTGGCGCCCTGATGATGGGGCATCATCATCATGACGAAATCCTTGTCGGCGTCCCCGCTCATAGGAGCCATCATATTCTGCATCATTTGATCATTCGCTTCTTTGAACGCGTCAGCTGCATTCGTAGAATGACTTGCGTGCGCGGCTGACGCTGTGACGATTACAATGGCGGCGGCAAATACGATTCTGGTTGTCATTTCAATATCCCTTTTTTGTTGGTGGCCAATGTTCTACAGGCGCCCCAGTATTGCTTTCATTTCGTCAATTTCTTTCTGTTGCCCAGCAATAATTGAATTGCAAAGCTGCTGAATTTCCGTGTCACGAATGGAAGCGTTGTTGCACATCAAAATGGCTCCTGCATGGTGGGGAATCATGGACCTTAAAAATTGCTTGTCTCCAACTGCCCACTGTCCGCGTATCGCCAGAAAAAACAGAATACCCACGATGACGCTTACCAAAGCCACCACGATATTCAGGTTCTTGTTTTGGTACATCGCTCCCATAAGCACCAGTTCTATCAGGATCATAGGAGCTGTCATCAATCCCGCCATGTATATTTCATTGATGCTGTTATGGATATTGGGGAAGCGATCCACCATGGCATACATGAGAAAATACATCGAGACGAATGAGAGAACTGCCATAGCGAGAAGGCGAACATACATGTCCGTCGCAAATTTATCGTGTTTCATGGCAGTGTTTCCCCACAGTTAATTTAAGCTCTTTTTCCCGATTATAGATTGCTTTCAACGCCAGTTGCGAG
>JANMPF010000231.1:0-5843 GCA_031369725.1 Rhodobiaceae bacterium
ATACATGGCAGGCGGCGGAGTTGCCACCTTCGACTGCAACAACGACGGTTATGCCGACATGCTCTTGGCTGGCGGCACATCGCACGCCAAGTTCTACCGCAACACCAGCAAACACGGCGGTGCCCTGCATTTCAAAGTGCAGCGCAGTGGCCTTGAACTTGACAAGGTGACCGGGGCCTACCCGTTGGACATTGATAGCGACGGCATCACCGATGTTGTCCTGCTGCGCGTTGGCGAAAATGTCGTGATGCGCGGCCTGGGCAACTGCCGCTTTGAAAATGCCAACAAGCGCTGGGGCTTTGATGGTGGTGATGCCTGGTCAACGGCTTTTGCTGCCACGTGGGAACGGGGATCTGACTGGCCAACACTCGCCGTTGGCAACTACATCAATCGCCATGAGGACACATCACCGTGGGGGTCGTGCACCGACAATTGGCTGCATCGTCCCATGGTGGTGGACGGCAAAACCCAGCACAAGTTCGCAGCACCGCTGCCACTCAAACCCAGTTTTTGCGCGCTGTCGATGTTGTTCACCGATTGGAACAAGTCTGGCACCCCCAGCCTTCGCGTCTCAAACGACCGCGAGTATTACGAAGGCGGTCAAGAGCAACTCTGGCACGTTGATCCAAACCAGGCACCTCACCTTTACACTGACAAGGAGGGTTGGAAAAACTTGCGCATTTGGGGCATGGGCATTGCCAGTTACGATCTCAACTTTGACGGCTACCCGGAGTATTTCCTCACCAGCATGGCCGACAACAAATTGCAAACCCTGGGTTCCATCCCGCCAGATGGTCACCCGCTGCCAGCGTTTAACGATGTCGCCTGGCCCAAGGGTGTAACCGCCCAACGCCCTTACACGGGGACCGACTTGCGCCCAAGCACCGGCTGGCATGCGCAGTTTGAAGACGTCAACAACGACGGCCTGGCAGATCTATTTGTCGCCAAAGGCAATGTGGACAAGATGCCGGACTTTGCCGCCAAAGACCCCAACAACCTGTTGCTGCAGGGACCCGACGGGAAGTTCCAGGAAGCGGGCAAGGAGGCAGGTGTTGCCAGCATGGCCACATCACGCGGCGCTGCTTTGGCGGATTTCAACCTCGATGGTTTGCTGGATCTGGTGGTGGTGAACCGCTGGGAAACAGCGCAGCTATGGCGCAACACAAGTAGCAATGCGGGCCATTGGATTGAAGTCAAATTGGATCAACCGGCACCCAACCGTGACGCGATTGGTGCATGGCTTGAGGTGAAGCGCGGCGACAAAGTTATGCGCCGCGAAATCACCTCTGGCGGCGGCCATGCCAGCGGCCAGAGCGGCTGGTGGCATTTCGGACTGGGTGACACAGCCAAGGCCGACATGCGGGTCGTCTGGCCTGATGGCAGCAATGGCGATTGGCAGAGCGTAGACAGCAACAATTTTTACGTGCTCGAGCGCGGCAAGCCACCGAGGTTGTGGGTGGTGAAATGACGTTGCCAGCGACTGATCACAATATTCTGATTGGCCAACCAGCACAATTATTTCATTTTGGTGCGGAATTCCCTAAGACAGGATTGAGGTCAGGGAGTTTACATGCATATTTCACGCCGCAAAATGCTCAAGGCAACACTTGCAAGCAGTCTCTTGCCGATGGCATCAAAATTTGGCTTCGCAGCCGATTGGGCTGGCATCGAAGCACAGGCGAAAGGGCAAGCGGTTTTCTTCAATGCATGGGCTGGCTCGGAAACGATCAACGCCTATATTGCCTGGACAGGTGAACAGGTCAGGTCGCGCTTTGGTGTCACCCTCAACCATGTGAAAATTGCCGACACGGCGGAAGTGGTGCGCCGGGTTCGCGACGAAGTCAAAGCTGGCAAGGCTGATGGGTCGGCAGACCTGGTGTGGATCAATGGTGAAAACTTCCGCGCCATGAAGGCGGGCGAGCTTTTGTTTGGGCCATTTGCGCCAGCACTTCCCAATTTCAAATACGTGGACACCGAAGGCAAACCGACGACATTGAATGATTTTGCCGAACCCACCGACGGATTGGAAAGCCCGTGGGGCATGGCACAGCTTACATTTTTTGGTGACGGATCGAAAATATCAAAACCACCACTGAGCATGGTGGAACTGGTGGAATTTGCCAGGGCCAATCCCGGCCGCGTGAGCTATCCCGCACCACCTGATTTCCACGGCACGACGTTCGTGAAACAAGCCCTGCTTGACACCATTGCTGACCGAGCACAGCTTTCCAAGCCTGCCAGCGCAGAGGAATTCGCAACGGTCAGCGCGCCGATGTTTGCCCTGCTCGATCATTTGCGTCCACATCTGTGGCGTAGGGGAAAACAATATCCACAAAGCCAGGCACAGCTCAAGCAAATGCTGGCCGACGGCGAATTGGTGATGGCGCTTACCTTCAATCCCAATGAAGCGGCAAATCTTGTTGCGAGCAGGCAACTGCCCGAAACAACCGTGGCCTGGCAATATGCGGCAGGCACCATTGGCAATACGCATTTTGTGGCCATTCCGGTGAATTCAAAGGCCCAGGCTGCAGCGCAAGTGGTTGCCAATTTCCTGATTTCACCGGAAGCACAAGCCCGCAAGGCCGATCTCAAAATGTGGGGCGACCCCACGGTTTTGGCGATGGCAAAGCTTTCAGCTGATGAAGCAAAGCTCTTTGCGGGTGGCGATGTTGCCGGAAGCATCAAGAAGCCCGCACCTGCAATTGCTGAACCGCACGGAAGTTGGGTTCCCCTGATTGAGGCAGCCTGGCTCGAACATTACGGCGCATGACTTTTGTGCTGAAAATACTGGGGTGGGGGTTGCCTCTGTGTGGGTTTTGGGTCTTGCCCCTGGTCGTTGCTTTGGGTGTTGCATGCAGTTCGATATTTGACGGTGCCGCCTGGCCGGCACTGTTTTTGCATCCGCAGTTGTGGCCCGCCCTCACGCTTTCCATTGTAACGGGAAGTGTCAGTCTCAGTCTTTCCACCCTTCTGGCATTTTGGCTAGTTGCGGGCCTGTACAGAACGCGCCCGTTGCAAAAATTGATGGGCGGATTCCTGTCATTGCCGCATCTTGCATTTGCAATCGGGTTTGGGTTCCTGATCATGCCCAGCGGGTTGATTGGCCGCATTTCGGGAACATTTGCGGGCTGGGTCATGCCGCCACAATGGGTTACGACGCAAGACCCATATGGAATTTCCCTGGTTGGTGCCCTTGTCCTGAAAGAAGTGCCTTTCATTGTGTGGCTCATTACAAGCCATATGGCACGAAACGATATTTCACGCATGATGGCCGGGCAATACCGAATTGGGCAAAGCCTCGGGCATGGCAGCGCTTCGATTTGGCTCCGGCTTTTCATCCCTCAAATAATGCCACGCCTGAAATGGCCGCTTGCTGTCGTATGGGTCTATGGCGCGTCAGTGGTGGATGTGGCGCTTGCCATTGGCCCCACCCAACCACCAACGCTTGCGGTCATCATTTGGTCTGACCTCAATCATGTTGACCAGGCAATAAATTCACGGGGTTCGGCGGGTGCCATACTGCTAACGATTTGCCTCATTGCGATTGCAGCTTTCATTCATGCCCTGGCGAAAATTCTCATGCCGGGGATCAAGCAGTATTGCACGCGTGGACCCATCGCTGGTGCCGCGCCAAGACGAAGTGCAATGGTGATACTTATATCCATCACCGTGACTTACATTGCGATTTTCCTGGTGCTCGCCATCATGTCGGCAAGTTCGTTATGGCCCTACCCCGACTTGTGGCCTTCGCAACTTCGCCTGGCAGCCTGGGCAACGCTGCTGAATGCGCCCATGCCCGCCGTCAATAGCCTGTCACTTGCGGTTGCCTCTACAATTGCTGGTCTGGCTTTGGCCGTTTTGTGGCTTGAAACGGCAAATGAATATCTTGACCGCTATCTTCTTGTCTTGAGCTTTGCGGCGTTGGCGCTTCCTTCTCTTCTCATAGCGGATGGACAGTACCAATTGTTTCTGCGGCTGGGTTTGAACGGCACATGGTTTGGTGTCTTTCTTGCCCAGCTCACGCCGGTGTTTGCCTATATGTTCATTGTGTTGAAAGGACCATACCGCGCGTTTGACCCGCGCTATCGTTCGGTTTCGCTTGGGCTGAACACCAGCACTTTGCGGTTTTGGCTGACTGTCAAAATGCCATTGCTGAGGCCGGTTCTGGCAGCTGCCGCAGCGATTGGCATTGGTGTGGGCATTGCGCAATATGTGCCGGTGCAACTCATAGCATCAGGGCGGCTTTCGACACTCATGATTGAGGCCGTGACACTTGCAAGCGGCGGCAACAGGCAGTTGCTGGCGGTTTACTCTCTCATGCTGATGGTCGTTCCCCTACTCGCTTTTATTGCTGCAAGCCGATTTGAACGGCACCTGGCATGACGCTGGATCTCAGAAATGTTGGCATCAGCATTGGCAAGGCAAGCCTCATCGCCCCCTTCACGCTGTCGATTGCGGCTGGTGAGGTTGTCACACTCATGGGGCCGAGCGGGTGTGGAAAATCATCCCTGCTGGCGTTCATTGCAGGCGATTTGGCGCATCCCCTGAAAGGTGTTGGCAATATTGAACTCAATGAAATTGACTTGGACGCCGTTCCCCCCGAACGGCGCAGAGTAGGCCGACTCTTTCAAGACGACCTGTTGTTTCCCCATCTTAGCGTTGGTGAAAACCTTCTGTTCGGGTTGCCGCGTGGAGACCTGGCAGCGCGGAATGCTGCGATGTTGCAGGCCTTGCAACAGGCTGATCTTGCAGGTTTTGAAAACCGTGAACCACACACGCTTTCGGGCGGCCAACGCGCGCGGGTTTCCCTGATGCGCGCGCTTCTGGCAAAACCTGATTGCATGTTGCTCGATGAAGCCTTTAACAAGCTCGACAAGGACTTGCGCGCCACAATGCGGGATTATGTTTTCAGCCACCTGAAGGCCCGGGGTATACCCAGTCTTTTGGTGACCCATGATATCGAAGATGCACCAATTGGCGGTTCCATTTACCGCATTGGCAAGGCCGGAGAGCTGGAGAATGTTTGATCGTTATGCCTTGAGAATTTCAAAGCCGCTGGTTGACCGCATTGCGTCGGGTATCCGGAGCCGGGGTTACAGTGCCAACCAGGTAACACTTTTCGGCTTCGGCCTTGGCGTGATTTCAGCCCTGTGCATTGCTTTTGGTTTTTACGCATTGGCGATACCGCCGCTGCTTGTCAGCCGTCTTTGCGATGGGCTGGACGGAGCGGTGGCCCGCCAAGGGGTGGCGACAGATCGTGGCGCATTCATGGATATCGGTCTCGACTTTGTTTTCTACGCCAGCATTCCGCTAGCTTTTGCCATGGCAAACCCTGCCAGTAACGCGCTTGCCGCTGCAACGCTGCTTGCGGCATTTGTCGG
Organism: Rhodobiaceae bacterium; assembly: GCA_031369725.1. Taxonomy (GTDB): domain Bacteria; phylum Pseudomonadota; class Alphaproteobacteria; order Rhizobiales; family Aestuariivirgaceae; genus Aestuariivirga. Next base: position 5,382 of record JANMPF010000231.1, read on the forward strand.
CACGGGCTCCAGCTTTCTCGGCTATGCCATTATTGCGGAAAAGCGGGGACTAAAGAGTGCCGCTTACCCATCCAAGACTTTCTACTATCTGGGCGGGCTGACCGAAGGCACCGAAACGATTGCCTGCTTTTTGGCCATGTGCGTTTGGCCGCAGCAGTTTGCCGGGATCGCCTATTTTTATGCTGCACTATGTGCGGCAACAACCGTCACGCGGTTGCTGGCGGGCTGGCAGGCCTTTGCCGAGCCAAAAGATTAACGCTTGTTAATGAAAAACTTTGCTTTCGCCCATATTTTTTCTTGATTGCGACACAAGAATCCATCATATGACGCCTGCCCAGAGTCGCACGTGCCTTTAAGGATTTCCCCAAAGCAACGACGGTGAGGGCTTTTTGGTCTGAGCCTGCCCTCCAAAGGCAGGCGTTACTGAGAGGCTTCACTATCATTGCCCGCAGTGCGATTGGG
>JANMPF010000238.1:0-4854 GCA_031369725.1 Rhodobiaceae bacterium
GCTTGATGACATGAAGCAAATGAAGGACATGGCCATTGTTTGCAACATTGGCCATTTCGACAATGAGATTCAGGTGGCTGAACTCAAGAATTTCAAATGGACCAATGTCAAGCCACAGGTTGACCTCGTGCATTTCCCCAAGGGCAACCGCATCGTCCTGTTGTCACAGGGCCGTCTGGTGAACCTGGGCAACGCTACCGGCCATCCGAGCTTTGTGATGTCGGCTTCATTCACCAATCAAACTCTTGCTCAAATCGAACTCTTCACCAATGCCAAGACAGGCAAATACAAGAATGAAGTTTATGTATTGCCGAAGCATTTGGACGAGAAGGTTGCAAGCCTGCATCTTGAAAAGCTCGGCGTCCGGTTGACCACGCTTCGCGACGACCAGGCCAGCTATATTGGCGTGGCCAAAAAGGGTCCCTTCAAGCCTGATTATTACCGTTACTAATCAATACATTGCTATCTGTCGGGAGCCCCCTGAGAAGGAGGTTCCCGACATTGTAATTTTGAGTCTATATCCTAACCGGGATGGGTGCGCTGATTCGCGGGCGCATCGTGGAATTCACCGGAGATGGGATGGGCAAAAACGGCAGCATAGAAAACGCAATACTGCGTTGTGCGGTGCTTGTTTTTTCTGCTGGTCTGCCTGGTCGCAACGCCTATGCAGCATCCTTTCAAACGCCGTCCTTTGACCCCTTTGTGGGTTTCCTGACATTCGCCAGCATTGGTGTATTCTTCTGGGCCTATTTCGTAATTCGAAAGTTGGTGAGCAGCGAGACAAGGGCACGCAAGCGCCTGAGTGAAATTGAAGTGCGGCTGAACGAGGCAGAATCCGCCTTTGCCGCCGAAGCCCATATCATGGTGGTTTGGCATGGCAAGCAAGACACGCCCAGCCGCCTGATTGGCAGCATGTATGGTAGTGCCAATGTTCCCCAAACCGTGGCAGAATTGCTGGATTTTCCAACCTGGCTGGAACCTGATTCAAGCGGCATGATCATTGCCGGCGTGAATGCGTTGCGCGATGTGGGCAAGGCTTTCAACATTGGGGTGCGGACCAAATATAATGAATTGCTTGAAGCCGATGGGCGTACTGCTGGCGGCATGGCTACGTTGCGGTTTCGCCCGCTTTCAGGCGAACGCTACCAATTTACTGAATTGAATTATGATGCCCGCAAATTGGGCATGCAGGTTCAACGCCTGAGTGCAGTGCTCGATTCTGCGCCGTTGCCGATCTGGCTGCGCAACAAGGATGGCCAATTGAGCTGGGTCAACCAGGCCTATGTCAAAGCCGTCGAAATGCCCGACAGTGATGCTGTTCTCAAATCCAGCATTGAAGTTGCGGCCCCCAACCGCATTGATACGACAAAAGCTGACCGCAAAACCGGATTGCTTGGCCGAACCCATGCGGTGTTTGCCGGTGCCATGCGCGCCCTCAATATTCACGAAGTTGATCTGGCCGAAGGCAAGGCCGGGTTTGCGGTTGATGTGTCAGCCCTGGAAGAAACCGAAAAGGAACTGGACCGCCACATCAAGGCCCATGCCTCGACGCTCAACAAGCTGGATACGGCCATAGCGATATATGGACCTGACCAACGCTTGCGGTTTTATAACATGGCATTTGCCCAGCTTTGGCCCATGGACCCCAAGTGGCTGGACTTGCACCCCATGGACGGTGAAATTCTCGACCGGCTGCGCTCGCAGCGCTGCATTCCAGAGCAGGCAAATTACCGGGAATGGCGCGCCAAGCAGCTGTCGTCCTACACGACACTCGAAATGCGCGAAAGCTGGTGGTATTTGCCCGATGGCCGCTCGTTGCATGTGGTGTGCGAGCAGCACCCTTTTGGCGGCGTTACCTATCTCTATGAAAACGTCACCAAGGAAATTCAACTCGAAAGCCGATACAATGAGCTCATCGGGGTGCAGCGCGAAACGCTGGATAATCTTGATGAAGCGATAGCCCTTTTTGGATCTGACGGGCGCCTGAAGCTTTTCAACCCGGCGTTCTCGAAATTCTGGAGTTTTGAGGAAGCGTTCCTGCAGAAAGACCCCCACATCGACCAACTGGCTGATGATGCAACGGTCATGGAAGAGGCAGGATCTGCGTGGCAGGAAATCAAGTTTGGGGTCACTGGTCTCGAATCAGAGCGCAAGGCGTTGCGTGGCCGCCTTTCGACACGGGACCGCATTTTGCAGTATAGCTCCGTGCCGTTGCCTGATGGCAACACACTGCTTACTTTCTCGGACATTTCGGATCCTGCAAAAATGGAACGGGCCTTACGCGACCGCACCGATGCGCTTGAGGCGGCAGACCGCCTGAAGAATGCATTCCTGAGCAATGTATCCTATGAGGTGCGCACACCCCTTACCAGTATTTTGAGATTTGCGGAAACGCTCGAGCTTGGCCTGGTTGGCGAGCTTTCGCCCAAACAACGCGAATACATTCTCGACATCAAGAAATCCTCAGAAGAACTGAAATCCATTATTGACGCCATCATTGACCTTTCAGCGGTTGATGCCGGTGCGATGGAATTGAAACTGGTCGATATCGAGGTGACCGCAAGCCTGCAGGCTGTCGCAGAAAAGTTGATGCCCGCGATGGAGCGACGTGACCAAACCCTGAGCATCGAGCTTGCCGAGGAGACGCTGTCCTTCATCGGCGATGCGTTGCGGGTTGAACAGATCATTTTCAACCTGCTTTCCAATGCCGTTGGCTTCTCAGTCAAGGGCGCGAAAATCCGCATGGGTGCAAGGCGCATGGGCACCAACATCCAGATTTGGGTTGCCGATACAGGGCGCGGCATCGATCCTGACTTTCAGCAGAGGGTTTTTGACCGCTTCCAGTCCAAGCCCCAGCCAGGCAGCCACCGGGGTCCCGGCCTTGGGCTTTCAATTGTCAAAAGCTTTACCGAATTGCATGGTGGCAAGGTTTCGCTGGTCTCGCGACTCAATCACGGAACCACTGTGGTTTGCACCTTCCCCATTGGAGGGCCGGTGAAGTCAGATCACAAAGAAAAACTGCCGCACCAGCGGGTTGCGCGACTTTCAGTGCCATGACTATTGAGCAGCATTCGTCGTCCCCCCAATCCACCGAAAGTTTTGCACAAGAGCTTTCCCTGTGGGCAAGGCCGGGGCAATGCATTCTGCTTTCCGGTGACCTGGGTTCGGGGAAATCAGTTTTTGCCCGCGCTTTCATTCGCGCCCTGGCGAATGGCGACCAGAACTTTGATATCCCGAGCCCGACATTCTCGCTCATTCAAACCTACGAACATACCCGCGTGCCGGTTGCCCACATCGATCTCTACCGTTTGCGTTCAACAGATGAAGTCGAAGAGCTGGGACTTGCTGAACTTCTTGATGGACATGTTCTATTGGTGGAATGGCCTGAAAAATTTCCCAAAAACTTTTCCCTGGATTGCCTGAATATAGGCATTTCCGGAAGTGGCCAAACCCGCACTATGTCTGTTGCAGCAACGGGCAACTGGACGGCCCTGCTCACCCGTAACCGTCTCATCAACAATTTTGTTGCGGGTTCCAGACTGCAGGGTGGCAAGCGCTCTTTCCTGGAAGGTGATGCTTCATCACGGCGCTACGAGCGTGTCACATCCGGCCAATCCACCGCCCTGCTCATGGACATGCCAAAGCGGCCGGATGGCCCGGTTGTCAGGGATGGCAAAACTTATAGCGCCATTGCGCATCTGGCTGAAGGCATAGGTGCTGTGGTTGGCACCAATGATTACCTCCTCAAGGCGGGCTTTAGCGTGCCTGAAATCTATGACTTCGACCTGGATTGCGGTCTCGCGCTCATCGAACCACTGGGGACGCAGGTCTACGGAAAAATGATGCTGCGCGGTGATGACATGGGCGAGCCGATGAAGGCAGCAGTTGATGTTCTGGCGGAGATGGCAAAGCGCGACTGGCCAGCAGTCGTTCCGGTGCGCGAAGCTGCGCCACATCACATTGAAGATTACGATCTAGCGGCCATGATGATTGAAGTTGATCTCCTGCCCTCGTGGTATTGGCCGCACACGAAAAATTCCCATCCGCCGGAGGCTGTCTACGCCGAGTTTTCATTTCTCTGGAGAAGTCTCATCGGCAAGCTTGGAACTGATCATCCGGTCTGGACACTGCGGGACTTTCATTCGCCCAATCTTTTGTGGATGCCGGAGCGTTCGGGGCTTGGTCGTGTGGGTCTCATTGATACGCAGGATTGCGTGATGGGAAATCCCGCCTATGATCTTGCTTCGATGCTGCAGGACGCGCGGGTGGATATTGATTATGGATTTGCCGACGGGCTTTTTGAATATTACTGCGGGCTCAGATCAGCCGCCGGAAATTTTAACGGCACAGATTTCGCCCGGGATTTCGCCATTCTGGGGGCACAGCGGGCAACAAAGATATTGGGGATTTTCGCGCGTCTTTTCAAGCGTGACGGCAAACCAGCCTATCTCAAACACATTCCCCGGGTTGCACGCTATCTTTCACGAAATCTCCGCCACCCGGCACTTGCGCAATTGAAAGACTGGCATGAGCACCACCTACCCGTTTCGTAAAAGTCCGGTTGGCCATCATGGCATGGTTCTGGCGGCTGGGCTTGGCATGCGCATGCGGCCGCTGACTGACCATATGCCAAAGCCGCTTGTGCGAGTTGCCGGCAAGGCGCTCATTGACTATGGCATTGACCACTTGCGTGCGGCAGAGGTTCAAACCGTGGTGGTGAACGCCCATTATTTTGCCGATCAAATCGTTGCCTGGGCCCACCACCAAACTGCACCGCAAATTGTTCTATCTGACGAGCGGGCTGAGATACTGGATACCGGAGGTGGCATTGCCAAGGCGCTGCCGCTGCTCGGG
>JANMPF010000258.1:0-8527 GCA_031369725.1 Rhodobiaceae bacterium
CGCCTCGCTTGCCGATTACATCGTGGCCGCCGACAGCAACCTTGTGCAAATCGACCTGCCCCTCGAGTTGCCGCAATTTGACACCTACTTCGTCTACCCCGAAGAATTGAAGGAAACCAAACGCATCACCGTGTTCAGGGACTTCATCGTGTCAAAAGCCAGGGAGTGGAGCTTCTAGAACGTGATGAGTTTTGGTTGACCCAATTCACGATTCCCTCATGCTGAGGAGCATCGCCCTTGCGATGCCTCGAAGCACCTGTTGCACATCCAGCAGCCCTTCGAGGCCCTGCTTCGCAGGGCGCCTCAGGGTGAGGGTATGGGCAATTGAGTCAATCTAAACCCATCCCGCTCTAGCGTAAGCGGGAATGACGGGTGGAGCGGAGCGCGCCAGCATATTGCTCATGAACCGCGCACATGGCACCCATGACGCTTCCCCGCTTGTTGAATAATTGCCCAGGGTGCACAAATTGGCGGCGCGGAAGATGCTTCCTCCCCCTTGTGTCTTCCGCTCTCGACTAATCAGAGTAGCGTAACTTAAGCAGGCCGGATTTTGATCCGGCCTCTTTTTTTGTCACATATAAAGTCTTTCGTTTTCCAGCCCCTTATAGAGGCCGGCCACGAATTCGCCGTAGCCGTTGAACAATCGCGTGGGAACCCGCTCGCCGGTGGCGAGCACTTCCTCGCTCGCCTGGCTCCAGCGTGGGTGCGAAACGTCCGGGTTCACATTGGCCCAAAAGCCATATTCCGAAGCTTGAATGGCTTCCCACATGCCAATTGGCCGCTCCTTCACAAAGCTTACCTTCACAATCGCCTTGATGGATTTGAAGCCATATTTCCATGGTAAATGCAGACGAATGGGTGAGCCCATGCTTTTCGGCAGCGGCTTGCCATAGGCCCCGGTCACCATCAAGCCCAAATCGTTCATCGCCTCGTCAATGGTCACCGCTTCAACGTAAGGCCATGGATAAGAACCAAGCAATCCGGGCTGCTGACCCGTGGCCACCTCCGGATTGTTGAAAGTCTCAAACCGCACAAATTTCGCATCAGCCTTGGGCTTGGCCAGTTCAACCAGAGACTTCAGCGTAAAGCCCGTCCATGGCACCACCATCGACCATGCCTCAACACAGCGGTGGCGGTAAATGCGCTCTTCCAGCTGCACCTTCTTCAAAAGGTCATCGATGGCCAAGGTTTGCGGTACCTCGACTTCACCATCAATGATGACCGTCCAGGGCCGGATCGGCAAAGCCTCAGCCGCTTCCGAAATCCGCTTTGAAGTGCCGAATTCATAATAATTGTTATAGTTGCTGTTGGCGTCCAGCGGCGTAACCGGGCGCCCGGCGTCGGCAAATCTCGGGTTAAGCTTGGCCGGATACAGCCCCATTGAAGGATCGTCTTCTGCCCGCACCGGACCTGCTGCAAACACCACCGCAGCACCCGCTGTGGCTCCCATAAACTTGCGCCGGTTGAGAAACACGGGTTCGGGGGTAACCAGCGATTCAGGCAATTCCCAGCCTTTGAGACTCTTGATCAGCATGTGCGCGGCACTCCTTTGCTGATGATATATACAAAGTCACCGCTGCTGCGGCAATTCACATGCCATCACACTTAGGTCATCGCAACGCTTGCTCGGCCTCGATCAGATAATCCCGCGTCATCGGCAAAGTGTGCACATCCTTGGTGAGCTGCATTTGAAAATTCATGTGGCTGCCGTGGCTGAATACCAATTCACTGGCAATCAGGTAAAATTCCCACATGCGGCAAAAGCGTTCGTCCATCATGGTGGTGATCTTGGCACGGTTGGTCTGAAATCGTGTTTCCCATGCCCGCAAGGTCTTTGCATAGTGCAGCCTGAGGATTTCAATATCCGTGATCCACAGCCTGCAGCGCTCAACGCTCGCCGTGGCTTCCGAAAGGGCCGGCGAATAGCCGCCCGGAAATATGTATTTGCGGATCCAGGCACCGGTTGAACTTGGACCGCCCTTGCGCCCAATGGAATGCACAAGGGCCACACCGTCGGGCGTCAGCAAATCGCGGATCTTGCCAAAATAGGCATCATAATTTGCAATGCCCACATGCTCGAACATGCCGACAGACACCACCCGGTCAAACGTTCCCGTGACCTCCCGGTAATCCATCAGCTCAAAATGCACGCGGTTATCAAGGCCTCGTTCGATGGCGCGTTGTTTGGCCATTGCCAGTTGCTGGGTTGAAAGGGTAACGCCCGTCACTTCCACGTCGGCGTTGGCTGCCAGGTAAAGTGCAAGACCACCCCACCCGCATCCAATGTCAAGTACGCGCTGCCCCGGCTTTAAATCCAGCTTGGAAGCAATGTGGCGCAGCTTGTTCTGTTGGGCCTGCTCAAGCGTATCGTCAGGATTGACATAATAGGCGCAGGAGTAATTCATGTCCCTGTCGAGAAACAATTTATAGAACTCATTCGAAAGATCGTAATGATGGTGCACATGCGCCTTGGCGGCTTTCACGTCATTGCGCTGGTGCAGTTTACGAATGCGCTTCAATCCGGCATTCAGTATTTTTTGCACCGGATGGCTTCGCATGCCTCTGCGGTTTATCATTGCCAGTGTCAGAAAATCCCGGATTGTACCACTTTCAACCGTAAGGGTTCCATCCATGTAGGCTTCCCCGGTACGAAGCTCAGGATGGAAAAACAGTGACCGATAAAGTGCAGGATCACGCAGCCTGATGGTGACCTCCGGCCCCGCAGAGCCTTTAAACACATGGCTTTCGCCTTCAGCGTCAATGACCGTGAGGGTTCCCACCTGCACAATGCGTTGCAACAGGTTCTTGAGTAAAAGCATAATCAAACTCCCTAGAGGGGGATATTATCATGTTTCTTCCAAGGGTTATTCAATTCTTTATGGCGTAACATATCAAGGGCCCGAGCTATGCGTTTTCGCGTTGTGTGGGGCATGATTATTTCATCGAGAAAGCCCCGCTCGGCTGCCACAAACGGATTGGCAAAACGATCCTCATAATCCTTCACGCGGGCGGCAATCCTGGGTTTGTCGGCAAGTTCGTTGCGGTAGATGATTTCGGCCGCCCCCCGCGAGCCCATCACGGCAATTTCCGCCGTGGGCCAGGCATAATTCAAGTCGCCGCGCAGGTGTTTGGATGCCATCACGACATAGGCCCCGCCATAGGCTTTGCGGGTGATCAGCGTGATCTTGGGAACCGTCGCTTCCGCATAGGCAAACAGCAGCTTGGCACCATGCTTGATCAGGCCGCCATATTCCTGCGCCGTGCCGGGCAGAAATCCCGGAACGTCCACAAAAGTTACAATGGGAATATTGAAGCAATCGCAAAACCGCACAAAGCGCGCCGCCTTGCGGCCCGCATCACTGTCGAGCACCCCCGCCAGCACCAAAGGCTGGTTGGCCACAACGCCCACGCTGCGCCCGCCAATGCGGGCAAACCCCACAATGATATTCCTGGCATGCGCATCCTGAATTTCAAAAAAATCCCCCTCATCCACAACCTTGGTGATCAGTTCCTTCATGTCATAGGGCTGGTTGGGATTGGCCGGTATCAGGGTGTCAAGCGATGCATCCAGCCGCTCTGCATCATCAAAGCTCGGAATTTCGGGAATGGCGTCGGTGTTCGATGAGGGCAGGAAATCGATCAGCCGTCGCATTTGCAGCAACGCTTCCACATCATTGTCAAAGCCCTTGTCGGCGATGGATGATTTCGTCGTGTGCACCGACGCACCGCCAAGTTCTTCGGCCGTCACCGTTTCGTTGGTCACGGTTTTCACCACATCCGGCCCCGTTACGAACATGTAGCTGGTGCCGCGCACCATGAAAATGAAATCGGTCATGGCAGGCGAATACACATCACCCCCAGCACACGGTCCCATGATCACCGAGATTTGCGGGATGACCCCGGACGCCAGAACATTGCGTTGAAATACTTCGCCATAGCCACCCAGCGCATTCACGCCTTCCTGAATGCGGGCACCGCCTGCATCAAACAACCCAATGATTGGCGCCCGGTTTTGCAGCGCCATGTCCTGGATTTTGGTAATCTTGCGCGCATGGGATTCTGACAGCGAGCCGCCAAAAACCGTAAAATCCTTGGCGAAGACATAAACCACCCGGCCGTTCACGGTGCCCCACCCGGTTACCACGCCATCACCGGGAATCTTGGTCTTTTCCATGCCAAAATCCGTGCTGCGGTGTTCCACAAACATGTCGAATTCTTCAAACGAATCCTCATCCAGCAACAGCTCAATGCGTTCGCGTGCCGTGAGCTTGCCGCGCCCATGTTGGGCGGCAATGCGCCTTGCGCCACCACCAGCCCTTGCATCGGCCCGTCGCTGTTCCAGTTTTTCAAGAATTTCCTGCATGTGAACTCCCTCACCCAACCCCACTAAAGCGGCAACCCGCAGCTTCGTCAAACGACTAAAAAAAGTCGCATAAACCACCAAATTAACGCCACTTTAACTCTCGCCGAACCACGGTGCGCAATTGCTATTCTCTCGGGAGAGAAACTTGCCAAAGGCGACCTCTACGCATATCGGCTATCTGGCCATTCTTGTGATCGGGCTATTGCTTTGCATAGGTGTCCAGTTTGAAACCCGGCGCCAGGACCTTGTGGCATGGCAAAACCATTTGTCAGCCCAGCAAAACAAATCAAAAGACACCGGCAAGAAGGTGGACGCCTTTTTTTCGGCACTCAATGATAATCTCGGCACCATCAGTTCACTTCCAAACGTGCGAAAGCTGGCAGCCGACGGACAAAATCTTAACCCCGAAGACCGCGAGACCATCCAGCAGGTCTACAACAATTTGGCTAAAAGTGCGGATGTTTCGGAAATTTATATAACGCCCCTGGAATTTGATCCCCACGGCCGCGAGGCGGTTGCTGGCTCGGCGCAAAAACCCATCCTCCGGCTTGACCACCGGGTCTTGCCGGCAACGGATTTGGAGCATTTGCAGGCAGCCGATGAGGAGCCCGAAAGCACCGTTAACCATCAGGCCGAATTCCTGCAAATACAAAAACACCTGAATTGGTTCAAAGTGAATTTCCCGGAAATCGGAGCCGTAAAATCTTATGCATTGCCCATGGTCAGCGACGAGGAAATTGAAACCGGTGACTCGAAAAATTCAATCGCAGCCGAAACACCTTCCGACACTTTGGGAATCACCTTCTCGGTCCCCTATTATGACAAAAGCGGCAAATTGGCCGGGTGCATTTCGGCGGTGGTATTTAGCAAAGCACTGCGCAACTTGACCCGTGACGAAAACTATATCTTGATCAGCCCGCTGGCAAAATTTGTGTCAGCCCCCCTGGTGCGCGACAACAACATCAGGATGATGCTGCATGCAAGCGACCAGGCACCGGCAAAAACCACAATTTTCTCCGAAGCTCTCTCTATCGACACCCATGATGCACGCGGCAAATGGCAGCTCACCATTCGCTACCCGGCCGCCGACTATTTTAATGGACAGCAGTTCAGGGCGATCCGTTATTTTGAATATGGCTCATATGCGGCCCTGGCGCTGCTCACCCTTGCCGGCATGGGCTGGCACCGCAGCGTCTTGCGCCGGGCCCAGGACATGAAGAACAGTGCTGCTGCCTTGCAAAACGTCAATGATGACATTTCAAAACTCAACCACGAACTGGCCGAGAACATGAAGGAGTTGCGTGCCGCCCAGGACGAGATCATCCAGAAAGGCAAGCTTGCCCAAATGGGCCAATTGGTTGCAACCGTGGCCCATGAACTGCGCAATCCGCTTTCCTCGGTTCGCACGACAGCCTTTCTATTGCGACGAAAACTGGTAGGGCTTCCCATCAACGTGGATGCACAACTGCAGCGCATCGACAATTCGATCGCCCGCTGTGACGCGGTCATCACGCAATTCCTCGATTATGCCAAGTCTCACAAGATGGAACTTTTTGAGCACAATTTTGACAACTGGATCGCTAAAATTGTCGAAGAGGAAGCCCAGAAATTACCGCCTGCCGTTGCGGTGGAATGCATCCTCGGCCTCGATGACCGCAACGTTTCATTTGACCAGGGCCGTTTGAGCAGAGCCGTGATCAACCTCCTGAGCAATGCTTCGGAAGCCATGGTTGGCAAGGGTGATGACCCCGCAAAATATGCCTGCGCTGAACCCAAGATTACCGTTATTACGCGTTTGAGCCAAAACTGCGTCGAAATTGACGTATGCGATAACGGGCCAGGCATTGCCGACGAGAATGTGGTGAGGATTCTCGAACCCCTGTTTACCACCAAGAGCTTTGGCACAGGCTTGGGCCTTTCCGCCGTGTGCCAGGTCCTTGAGCAGCATGGTGGCGGCATAAGAATCAAGGGTGGCTTTGGCACCGGTGCCACATTCACCGCATGGTTGCCCTTAAAACGCCAGCAAACCCAGGCGGCTTGAATTACTGGGCTGAGGCGATAACCGCGTCAATGCCAGCCGCTGCCTTGCTGCAAAACCCCGCATTGTCCGCATCAGCTTCGCCCTGGGTTTTGGTCCACAGCGCATCCAGGTCATTTTGTGCCAGGCCACTGCGCTGCTCAATGCGCTGCACCGCATCGCCGAGCTTGCTGGATTTGCCGCTATCAAGACCCAGATTGCATTTGGCAGCCGCAACCCCGGCCTGGTAGGCGGCAATCAGGTCAGCCGGGGCCGATTGTGCCAAGGCTAACCCGCCGCCCAAGCCGACAACCAGAATTGCGGAAAACATCAAACGAGATTTCATGGCAAATGCCCCTTTGGTTTTGAACTGCGCATCATTTCTTCCAAAATCATGTCGGCTGTAAGGCAGCACTATGAACGTTTGCGCGCAAGTTTAATAAATGTGACGCATGCCAAAAACTCGCGTCTTCGCCCCACCCGCCTCACCTCAGCCTCATCGTCCTTGCCCCACGTGGCGATTTGCCAGTCCTCGTCCACATTTGCCGCAAGCCAAGCCTGTTCAGGTGAAATGCCATCCGCCGCAAGCATCAATGCGAGCAATGCCGAACCCGTGAGTGTTGTCAGATTGTGAACTGCCGTGAAAGTGAAAGCATCCAGGCCGTCAACATGGGCGCGTACTGCCCGCAAGACGGTTTCGGATTGGTTGATATGCCTGATCGAATCCACCGTTGCAAATTTCGCACCCGGCCCATCATGCGCCCAGGCAATAACCGGATCCCAATATTGGGTTTGCAGCAAAACCAGGCTGGCAGGCTTGTCGACCCGGTAACAAACCATATCGCTGCCCGCAAACTCCAAAATCTCCAGGGTGATGCCGGACCGCTCGCGGGTTGCCCGGTCAATGGCCGTATTGGCCAATTTGGTAAGCGGCATGGCACCGGGATTGATGTATTCGGCTTGCGCATCCCATTCCGCCGCCACCGCATCGGCCAGTGCCCGGGTTGCCAGAACCAGTGGAACCTTGAGCGGGGTCTTCACAATCTTCCCATCAAGGGCAATTTCAAGTTTTTGCGTAACCCCGACAACCTTGTAAAAACGTTTCGGCATTGGCCGCACAATGCGGTCGCGCGACAGCCGCTCAAATCTTTCGTCTTCGGTTTCAGCGCTCATCCGCGTCAGTCTCATAGCGGTCAGGATCAAAGCCAAAGGCATTCCATGTGTCGCGCATATGCGGTGACAGTTCGGCCGACACATCCACAACACCCTCACGCGGATGCGGAAACACGATGCGCCGTGCATGCAGATGCAGCTTCTTGGAAATTCCATCCGGCATATCCGCATTGCCCTCATATTTTTCATCGCCCAAAATCGGGTGGCCGATATAAGCCATGTGGGCGCGCAACTGGTGCTGGCGGCCGGTGACAGGCTTGAGCGAAACCCACGCCGCAACCGGTGGTGCCTGATCGACAACTGCATAATATGTTATCGCATGCTGGGCATTCTCGTCATTCTTTTCGCCCGCCCGAACCCTGTCGCCATCCGGTCCCTGGGCCTTGATCAACGGCACATCAATGCGCCCCTGCGGTGGTTTCGGCAGGCCCTTGACCACGGCCCAATAGGTTTTCTTCACCGCCCGCGTTGCAAATAATTTGCCCAGTGCCGAAGCAATTGAACGGCGCTTGGCCACCACGATTACGCCTGAAGTATCACGGTCAAGCCGGTGCACCAGCAAAGGCCGCTCGCCGGATTTCTTCGCCATGCCCATGAGCAAGCCATCGAGATGTTGAAACGTCTTGCTGCCACCCTGCACTGCAAAGCCGGACGGCTTGTTGAGAACATACAGATCCTTGTCCTCGAAAATGACCATGCTCTCGAAAAGTTCCGTCTCTTCCTTTGAAAGCGGCTTTGTTTCGCCCTTGGGCGCGTCCGCCGGCCGCGTGTCAAACATCAGCGGCGGCACGCGCAATTCCTGGTCTGCCTGCAGCCGCGTGCTGGTTTTGGCGCGGCCCCCCTGCACCCGCACCTGCCCGGTGCGCGTGAGCTTGTTGAGATAGGCAAACGTCACCTGCGGCAAATGGATTTTGAACCACCGGTCCAGCCGAATGCCATCCTCATCGGGAGCCACAATGTAACGCTTCACATCA
>JANMPF010000264.1:0-2157 GCA_031369725.1 Rhodobiaceae bacterium
GGCGGTTTTGCCGAAGTCAACCCACAAGGGTTAATCCTGCTGGCGGAGACGGCAATTCCACTGGCTGATTTGGACGCAGGTGCTATCGCTGGCCAAATCAAAGATGCCGAAGAAGACCTCGCTGATGCAGTTGATGATGAGTCCAGGCGCAAGGCGCAGGAGAATCTTGACCATTTGAAGGGCCTGCAGGCCGCGTTGTAGGAAGTCTTTATACGGACTAATTGAAAAAGCCCGGGGAATGATTCCTCCCCAAGACATTGGAAAATGCCCTGGGGAGATATTGCTTACGGCAACCAATGTTTCAGGTTAGTAAGCAGACTTGTGCTTGTAGTGTTTCATATGCTTTGCACGGTGGTCACCCAACCACCAGATGTTTTGGTAGTAATAGCCCCGGTAAAAGTTCGTGCAATGAACATGGCGGCTAGTGCAGCGGTAGCCGTGACGGCTCCGGTCATAACGGGGACCAATGCTGACAGCCACATTGACCTTGGCTTCCTGAAGCAGACTTTCGTTCATTTGGGTAACCGGGACTGGCTGGCCTGGGACGGGAATAGCAGCCATGGTGGCCGAAGCTGTGAAAAGAGCAAGGCAAGCGCCCGTAAGGGTTCCCAGCACTAGCGAAGTATGTTTTGTCATGGTCTTCTCCTCAATGAATGGTTCAAATAGGCCTCGGCTTGATCAACGCGATGCTGCGGTTTTAGTTCCAGTTCGCCACAATTTGCGGTCAGGAACACAAGCCACTGTTGAAAAAGTGACTGCAAAATCACGGCGCAGGCCGGGATGGAACGTACACCTTACTATCGGGTTACATCTGGGATGGCACAAAACTCCAGAAGGAAAGCGAATCTGCCGATTCCCCGTGCGTTGAAAGTGCAGGGCCTGGGTCCAATGGAGATCGCGGTATTGGTGAAAGATGCAGGACTAGCCTGGAATACCGATGGTGCTGCGAGCATGGGTGCGGCGCTTGCCTTCTATACGATATTTTCGATCGCTCCATTGCTCATCATTACAATGGCGATAGCTGGATTTTTCTTCGGCGCAGAGGCCGCGCAGGGTCAAATTTACGCGCAGGCCCGGAACTTGCTGGGAGAAGAGGGCGCATCGGCCTTGCAGGGACTCGTCAAGAGTGCGAGCCAACCCACCGACGGGTTCGCCGCTACGATTGTCGGCCTTGTTTTTATGATCATCGGGGCAACTGGTGTTTTCGCCGAATTGCAGGGTGCGATGGACCGCATCTGGCAAACTCCCGTCGAGAAGGAACAAGCAGGCCTCGGGTATTTGATCCGGCGGCGAATTTTCACATTCGGAATGCTGTTAGCGGTCGCCTTTCTATTGCTTGTATCGCTTGCGGCGAGTGCGTTCATATCGGCAATTCAGTCCCTGTGGAATCTTCAGACCAATGGGTTGGAAATTGTCCTGCAAACGATCAATTTTGCCATCAGCTTTGTCATGGTGGCTGGACTTTTCGCGCTTATGTTCAAATTACTTCCCCGGGTTTCCGTGGCCTGGGGTGACGTTCTCATTGGAGCCGGATTCACCGCCCTCCTCTTCAACATCGGAAAGTTCCTGATCGGTTTCTATATTGGCAAGACTGGGGTGGTCTCCGGGTTCGGAGCGGCGGGATCGGTAATCGCCGTGGTACTTTGGGTCTATTATTCGGCGCAAATTTTTCTGCTAGGCGCCGAATTCACATGGCTCTATGCCCAACGGTATGGTTCAAGGAAGGCCACAAACAGCACTCCGCATATGAAAATAGCACCCTCCATTTAGCAAATTCGCTACTTTTTGGTTGCTTTACATGGATTGCGGCGCAGTTGGGCAGGCGTTGCTGTTTGCCGTGGCTGCCGCAGGGGAACCTTTAAGCGTCTGCAGAGTTGTTGTGGTGATCAAAGAAACTGCTGGCAAGAAGGCAAAATTCAGAACGCCGTCGGTGGCATTAAGGATGCCCTACGTGGCAAGCAGGGCGTCGTTTGGGGCGTTGGATGAGACCTATCAGCAAAGGAGCGCAACATGGACAACACGACACTTCTCATCATTATAATCGTGGTGATTTTTATCTTTGGCGGCGGCATGTACGGCCGGGGACGCTGGTTCTAGGCTTTTAGCAGTTAGCGCCGGTGCCGCAGCAGCGGCCAGAATTTGGGCAAACTTCATTTC
>JANMPF010000270.1:0-1734 GCA_031369725.1 Rhodobiaceae bacterium
ACTGACCTGTCAATCTCCTGTGCACCTTGCATGCGCAGCACCATTTTATCAGCGTTCCAATAGGCAAACAGATTGGTGCCGGCGGCGAAAATGAACGCCACAACCATGCCGCCCTGGCCGCCCAGCAAATAGCCAATGGCCACAAACAGGCCGGCAAGACCCGCCAACAAGAGACCGGTTCGCAAAGTATTCATGGCAAGACATTTCCTTTTCTTGAGGATAAAATGGTATCGATCAGGAGTTTCAACAAGGATGAAAAAAACGAACTTGAATCTGGCCGCCGCACGGGCCTTGGCTGAAGCTGAGCAGCGCCGTGCCACAGCCTTGAAGAAAGAGCACCCGAAAGAGATCAATGGCAGCAAGGGGCCTGAGCCTACGCGCTTTGGCGACTGGGAGAATAAGGGCATTGCCTCCGACTTCTGATCGCGGATTATTTCCCAGCATTGCAACGCATGAAGATGTGGCACGCGGCGTTGAGTTTCTTGTGGCGTGCGAGCCGCGCTTTGCCGGTGTGGTGGCGACCCATGGCATTCCGCCGGTGCGCCGGGTTGAGAATAATCTGCCGAGCCTGTTGAACATTATCACCGAGCAATTGATTTCGTTGAAGGCTGCCGCTGCAATTTGGCAGCGCCTTGAAACGCGCCTGCATCCATTTGAGCCTTCTAAAATTCTTGCGATCAGCCATGACGAGCTGAAGCAGCTTGGGCTATCAGGTGCCAAGGCGCTGTGCTTTAAGGCCATCTCAACGGCGGTGCATCGCGGCGAACTGAGTTTCGAGAGCCTTGTTGAAATGTCTGATCATGCCGCCCGTGAGGCACTGGTGTCACTTCCCGGCATTGGTCCGTGGACTGCCGATATCTATGTGTTGGCGGCGTTGGGAAGGGCGGATATATGTCCCTCCGGTGATCTTGCCTTGCAGATGGCAGCGCAGGATCTGTTTGCCTTGAATGAGCGTCCAGGCCCCAAAGCATTCATGGCGTTGGCCGAGGGATGGCGACCATGGCGGTCGGTTGCAGCAAGGTTGCTGTGGAGTCATTACCGCGGCCTGAGGGGCCTTGCCCAAAAGGTAAATTGAACCCCTTCACAGGACTGTTGCACAAGATATAGTATGCATCGAAACTGAGGCCTCAAGAGGATAAGAGTGTATCACGCGTCTGTCGCACCGGAAGCCTGCCCTGCGCTTGTTCTTAACGCCGATTACCGGCCGTTGAGCTACTATCCCCTGTCCTTGTGGGGTTGGCAGGATGCGATCAAAGCGGTGTTTCTTGACCGGGTCAATATTGTTTCCGAATATGACAGGGTGGTGCGCAGTCCTTCCTTTGAATTCAAGCTGCCAAGTGTGGTTTCGCTGAAAACCTATGTGAAACCTTCGCGTACGCCAGCGTTCACGCGGTTCAACGTATTCCTGCGTGACCGGTTTACCTGCCAGTATTGCGGTTCCCATGATGACCTTACATTTGATCACGTGACGCCGCGCTCCAAGGGCGGACATACGTCATGGGACAATGTTGTGGCGGCGTGCTCGCCCTGCAACCTGGCCAAGGGCGGGTATCTGCCCCATGAGGTACGAATGTTTCCAGCCCACAAGCCGCACTGCCCAAGCGTGAACCAGCTTCACTCCAATGGACGGCATTTTCCGCCGAACTACCTGCACCAGAGCTGGCAGGATTACCTCTATTGGGATACGGAACTGGATCCTTAGCGGCCTGCAAAGTCGTCATTCCAGCGTCCCAA
>JANMPF010000280.1:0-4188 GCA_031369725.1 Rhodobiaceae bacterium
CTGGTCCATGCCGGGCGGCATGCGATTGCGAAATTGCGGGAATTGGTCAAAAAAGTTCTTGAGCTCTGGTGGAATCTGCTGGTCGGACGGATTATCGTCACCTTCCACCGTTGCGGCCACATCGGCGAATTTGACTTGAACACTGATAACGGCCGGCATCACGCGGTCAACCAGGTCGGCAAAGCCCTTGGTAGGATCAATCGGTGCCTGCTGCTCGGCCCGCACTTCCATGGGGGGTGCAACAACCAATGACGTGGTTAATGCCGTGGCACCCAACAGGCCCGCCGCAAGCAGGCCCATAAGGGTTTTGCGGGTAGTTACAAAAGAAGCTGACATGTGATCATTCTCCAAATCGAAAATTGTCGGTAATAGAGATATAGGTCAGATTTACTTACGCGCAGGTTTCGGCTGGATGAATGTTTTGTAATGTTCAGAGATCATGCAGGGCTGCCTGTTCGGCGTCCGTAAGGGGTGATTCTGCAGGTGCGGCACCTGATTTGCGGCGCAAGAAATAACCCAGCCCGATCATGATGATCAGAAAGGGGGTTGCCCAAAGAATAATGGTGCGGGCCGCAAATCGCGGCCTCAAGAGCACGTAGTCGCCATAGCGCGCGACAACAAAATCGGTGATTTGCTGGTCGCTGTCACCCTTGGTCAGCCGCTCACGAATGAGAATGCGCAAGTCACGCGCCAATGATGCGTCCGATTCATCAATGGACTGGTTTTGGCAAACCAGGCAGCGAAAACCTTCCGAGAGATTGCGGGCGCGGGATTCAAGCTGCGGGTTAGCCAGAACCTCGTCGGGCTGCACGGCATGGGCCGGTGTGAGCAACAACAGGAAGCAAAGCAGCCACCATCTCATTCGGCTGGAATCCTTTGCGTGCTTTTGCTGCGTTTTGGTGCCCCTACACGGTAGCGCCTGTCAGTGAGGGAAAGACCGCCGCCCACAAACATGATGAGCGCGCCCAACCAGATGAAAGTGACAAACGGGTTATAATACATGCGAACAACACGGCCACCATCCACTGTCTTGTCACCCATCACCACATAAACATCGCCCAGCAGGGTTTGCAGCAGGCCCACTTCCGTGGTGTTGCCGGTCGGATTGAAGTTGCGCTTTTCGGAAGTGACCGTGGCCACTTCAGTGTTGCCGCGGTAGATTCGAAAATGCCCGGCAAGGCCTGTGTAGTTCTCTCCTGTCATCGGCGTTTCGGACGTGAACTCCACGGTGTAACTGCCTAGCTCGGCACGGTCGCCCTGCTGCATGGCGAGGATATGTTCGATCTTCCACAGCGAAATGCAAACTATGCCAATGATCATCACGCCGAGACCTGCATGGGCAAGGGTCATGCCAAGGGTTGAACGCGGCAATCCGGCAAGGCGCGTGAGGCTTGCTCCCAGTGGTGCCCGAAACAATGCTATGCGGTTTGCAAGGTCAACGAAACTGCCTAGGAACAGCCACGCACCAAGAGCAATACCGAGGGGAGCAAGCCATGGCCCGCGCTGGCTGAACACAACAACGAGGAGGCCAACTCCCAACGCCAGTGCAGCTGCAAACCAAAGCCGCTGCAGGGCTGCAAACACATCAGCGCGCTTCCAGCTCAGCAATGCACCCACTGGTACCAGCAGCAGAAGCGGCAACATGATCGGGGCAAAGGTCAAATCAAAATAGGGTGGGCCAACGGAAATCTTGTCGCCAGTGAGCGTTTCAAGGCCCAAGGGATAGAGCGTTCCGATCAACACGGACGCGCAGGCCGCGCAGAGAAAGAGATTGTTGAGGACAAGGCCGCCTTCCCGGCTGATGGGCGAGAAAACCCCTCCGGCTTTCAAGGTGGGGGCGCGCCAGGCAAACAGTGTCAAGGCACCTCCAATGAAGAAGCACAGGATTGCGAGAATGAATATGCCGCGTTCGGGGTCAACCGCGAAAGCATGCACCGACGTCAATACGCCAGAGCGCACGAGGAAAGTGCCGAGCAATGACAGGGAGAAGGCAAGGATTGAAAGAAGAACGGTCCACACCTTCAGGGCATTGCGCTTTTCAACGACGATGGCCGAGTGCAGCAGTGCTGTTGCAACCAGCCACGGCATGAAGCTGGCATTCTCAACCGGGTCCCAGAACCACCAGCCACCCCAGCCCAGTTCATAATAGGCCCACCAGCTTCCCATGCTGATGCCGATGGTGAGAAACATCCAGGCGGCAAGCGTCCAGGGCCTTACCCAGCGGGCCCAGGCTGCATCCACCTTGCCATCAATCAGGGCGGCGATCGCAAATGAAAAAGCAACCGAGAGGCCGACATAGCCGGCGTAGAGAAAGGGCGGATGAAAAGCGAGGGCGGGGTCCTGCAGCAAGGGGTTAAGCCCGTTGCCTTCGATGGGTGCGGGGGCCAGCCGTGCAAAGGGATTGGATGTCATGACGATGAAGAGCAGGAACGCCGTTCCGATGCTGCCCTGCACAGCCAGCACGCGGGCCTTCAATGTAGGCGGCAGATTATCGCCGAACAGGGCCACGGCAGCACCGAAAATCGCGAGAATGAAGACCCACAGCAGCATGGAGCCTTCGTGGTTTCCCCACAGGCCCGAAATCTTGTAAAGCATGGGCTTGGCGGAATGCGAGTTTTCAAAAACATTGGCCACAGAAAAATCCGAGGTGACATAGGCGTGCATCAGGGCGGCAAACGCCACATAGATGAGAATGAGCTGAATGAGGGCCGCGGGAACTGCCGAGGCAATCATTTCGCGGTGGCCGCGATGGGCGCCAACCAAAGGTACCACGCATTGGAAGGCTGCCACAGCAGTTGCGAGTATGAGTGCGAAATGGCCGATCTCGGCAATCATGGGGTGGTTCCCTTCCAGACACCTTGCGCCTTCAACTTGTCGGCCACATCCTTTGGCATGTATTTCTCATCATGTTTGGCCAGTACCGTGTCGGCAACAAGTGCGCCGTTGGCGTCAAGCACACCTTCGGCCACCACACCCTGCCCTTCGCGGAAAAGGTCCGGCAATTGCCCAATGTAGCTTACATTCATGGTCTTGGTGAGATCCGTCACAACAAATGTAACCGTGGTGCCGCCGGTTTTTGAGAGACTGCCTTTTTCAACCAGACCTCCCAACCGAAGCCGTGTGCCAGGAGCCACGTTCTTTTGGGCAACTTCGCTGGGAGTATAGAAGAACACAATGGTGTCACGCAGGGCGTAGAGAACCAGTCCTGCCGCAAGGCCGAGGATAGCAAGGCCCCCGACGATGACTGCGAGGCGTTTTTGTTTGCGGGTCATCACTTCATTCCCAATTCATTGGCGATGCCCCGCAAGGCTTCCAGTGAAGCAGGCTCATCCTTAAAAATAGTCATGGCAAGCAGCAATGAACCCCTGGCTTTCCCAACATCCCCTGAAACACTCCGTGCGCGGATCAAACGCAACCAGCCTTCGACATCATGACTGGTGCTGCCCAGCTTTTGTTCAAGTCCGTCAATCATGCCCTTGATCATGACCGCTTGGTCAGTGGCAGGCATGGCCTGGACGGTGGCGATCTCTCCGTCATTCAAGGCGGGTGCCTTGGCACGCGCCAGATCACGAAGCTCGGCTTCCACCGCCGGCCGCCAGGAAGCACCCGTGGGAGCGTCGTTCAACAAATCAGCAAACATTTGTTTTGCTGTGCCTGTCTTGCCCTCCTGCTTTGCGGCAAGCGCATCAAAGAACCGCGCGCGCGGGTTTTTCGCGTCGAGCTTCAGGGCCTCCTCGAAGGCCTTCTGGGCGTCCGCCGTCACCATGCCCTGGTTGGCGAAGACCAGCATTTCGGCGTAGTCGGCCACGGCATCTGCATTGGCAGGGGCAAGTTTCAGGATATTGAAATATGCGCCTGCCGCATCACTCCAGCGTTTCTGGCGTTTATAGGCGGGGGCGAGCACGGCCCAGCCCTTGATGTCATTGGGGGATTGCGCAAGATGGGCTTCAACGGTTGCCACCAGGGCCTCGAAATCCTGATTGGCAATGGCACCCTGCAGCCTGGCCTGCAATGGCACATCGGGTGACGTTGGGCTGCCAAACTTGGCATAAAGCGGAATTGCAATCAGGGGCACCAGCAGAACGGCAAATTTTGCCATGGAATTTCCACTGGCTTTTGCCTTCACCGTGGACGCAGTTGCCTGCAACAACCGCCGGGAAATCTCATTGCGTGCGGCACCTGCCTCAA
>JANMPF010000331.1:0-2124 GCA_031369725.1 Rhodobiaceae bacterium
GTGGACCAGGGCATTGGGAAGGCCGCACTCGCGGTTCTTGATGCCACGACCTACGACACAGGCATTGTCAAGAAGGACCGGGCGCAGAATGTTTTTTCACAAAGCTTCCTGCAATTTTCCGGGCGCATGGCAACTGATTACCGCATCAAGCATGGCGCGGAGCTCATCCAGAAAAACAAGGCCACATTCGCAGCGGTTGAGAAGCAATTCGGCGTGCCGGCACCGGTGATTGTTGCGTTCTGGGCCCTGGAAACCGATTTCGGGGCAAATATCGGAAACCTGCCAACCATACAATCACTGGCAACACTTGCGTGGGATTGCCGGCGGCCTGAAAAATTCCGCCCGCAATTGATGGCTGCCCTGCAACTCATTCAAAGGGGCGATTTGCTGCCGGAAGAGATGCGCGGCGCCTGGGCTGGTGAAATTGGCCAAACCCAGTTCCTGCCTTACGACTACAATGAAAGCGCGGTTGATTTCGATGGTGATGGCAAGCGCGATTTGCGCAATTCCGTGCCAGATGTCCTGGCCTCATCGGCAAGCCTGCTGCGCAAGCATGGCTGGCAACCCGGCCAACCGTGGATGCAGGAAGTGCGTGTGCCAGCCAGCATGCCATGGCAAGAGGCCGATATCGCCATTCAGCATCCACGCTCGCAATGGGTGAAATGGGGCGTTGCAGCGCTCGGCGGAAAACCCCTCAAGGCCGACAAGTTCCCGGCTTCCCTCCTGTTGCCGATGGGCAAGGATGGTCCGGCCTTCCTGGTTTATGAAAACTTCACCACTGCCTATCTCAAGTGGAACGAGTCACTGGTTTACTCGACAACGGCAGCTTATCTCGCCACTCGAATTTCGGGTGCACCGAAGGTGAGTATCGGCAATGGGGTGGTTACACCATTGAGTTACGAGCAAGTGGCAAGCCTGCAAAAGATACTCGGTGCCAAGGGCTATGACATCGGCAAGGTCGATGGCAAGATTGGTGCTGGCACCCGCGCTGCCGTGAAGGACCAGCAAATCAAGCTGGGTTTGCCAGCCGACAGCTACCCCGATCTGGAACTGCTGCAGAAACTTGGCGGCTAGAGTGTGATCAGTTTTAACTGGATCGTGTCCTCTCCTCTGTCATTCCGGCTTGCGCCGGAATGACGATTGTATTTTGGATTCAATGTAAACTGATCAGGCTCTAGTCAGGTCTCATCCTGCGGGGAGGAAGAGACGTTGCGGGCGTCAAGCCGTCTGTTTTTGTGGTGCGGTGATGAAATTCCGCAACAGCGCGTAGGCGCAAGGGACCAGCCCCACCAGCAATACGATCGCGGCGGGCCGCAAACCAAAGGAAAACAGCAGGTTTGCCTTGGCAATGCGGAAGGGATCAATGCCCGTGGCCAAGCCATACCATGCAAATTCAGTGAGGGCGGTGAGCAGGCTTGCGAGCATCGCGCTGATGGCCAAAACCATTGGTGTCAATGCCATGCGCCAGTTGATGAACAGGCGGTAGATCATGAGCAGAATGAACAGGCCCGCCATTAGCGTGGCGGGGCTCACGTCAATTTTCGACTGAATGAAATAGTGCAGCAAGCCCAAGCCAGCGATGCCGTAGACGAGCTGGTGAATCTGCTTCCATCTGCGGCCGAGCTTGCGAATGGATGAATCAAATGATGTGGCGGCCAGCAGGCTCAAGCCGAGCAGTGCCACAAAGCCAATGGTGAGATAGACGCGGTGAATAATTTCGGAAGCGACAAAGCCCACGTCAAATTTTGAATTCACAATGTAGAGAGTGAAATGGGTCATCGCATAGGCAAAAGTGGTGACACCCAGCATGCGGCGCACAAGTGCTATCTTCGGCCAATTGATGATGCGCTGCAGAGGCGTGAGTGCCAGGGTCATGACCAAAAAGCGGATGGTCCAATCACCGATCAGGCGCAGTGCTGCCCTGACCGCAAGCGGCCCCAACTGGTGGGTCAGGAACCAGTAGGCAATGACAAGGGCCGGTAGAAATGCCAATGCCAAAATTCCTGCCTTGAGGGGCGAAAACCGCCCTTGCCTGTCGGTAATCGGTGTCATGACCCCTCATGTATCAAAATTCACGCGAGCTGTCTTTACACGCGCAATCACCTTTTGGGGAGAAAGAGTGAG
>JANMPF010000343.1:0-2539 GCA_031369725.1 Rhodobiaceae bacterium
GGTGGGGCATGGCGGACTGGTGGTGTTTGACGAAACCGTTGACATGGCGCGCCAGGCCCGCTTTGCCATGGAGTTCTGCGCCATTGAATCCTGCGGCAAGTGTACGCCCTGCCGGATT
The DNA here is from genome assembly GCA_031369725.1 of Rhodobiaceae bacterium. Classification (GTDB taxonomy): domain Bacteria; phylum Pseudomonadota; class Alphaproteobacteria; order Rhizobiales; family Aestuariivirgaceae; genus Aestuariivirga. Next base: position 119 of record JANMPF010000343.1, read on the forward strand.
GGCTCCACGCGCGGTGTTGAAACGATTGACAAAATCGTGGCCGGCGTTGAACGCGAGAAAAATCTCATGCTGCTTGACGACCTGTGCCAGACCATGACCGATGGTTCGCTTTGTGCCATGGGTGGATTGACACCCATGCCGGTGCAAAGTGCCGTAAAGTATTTCCCGGAAGATTTTGACCGGCCTGTCAAGATGGAGGCGGCGGAATGAAAATGCTGTTTTCATCCGCTTTCAACTGTCATCCCGGCGAAAGCCGGGACCCAGTTTGGGTGGCACACTCGCAAAATTCGAACACCTGTGCGTTGGTCCTGGGTCCCGACTTTCGTCGGGATGACAGGTTTTTAAGCAACACGACCCGTTTTGAGGTAATCCCATGCTGATCAAAGAAGCCGATTTCGGAACACCTTTGGCCAAATCCGCCACCATGGTGACGCTGGAAATTGATGGGCACTCCATCACCGTGCCGGAAGGCACTTCGATCATGCGGGCGGCGATGGAGCTTGGAACCAAGATTCCAAAACTCTGCGCCACGGACTCGGTGAACGCCTTTGGTTCCTGTCGCCTGTGCCTGGTTGAAATCGAAGGCCGCAAGGGAACGCCAGCCTCCTGCACCACCCCAGTTGCCCCCGGCATCAAGGTAAAAACCCAAACCGACCGTCTCGGTGCCTTGCGCAAGGGCGTTATGGAACTTTACATATCAGACCATCCACTGGATTGCCTCACCTGTGCGGCCAATGGCGATTGCGAATTGCAGGACATGGCGGGAGCGGTTGGCCTTCGCGACGTGCGCTATGGCTATGACGGCGACAATCACACAACGGCTACCCGCATTGACGGCGAAGAAAATTTCCGCTTCAAGCAGAAAGACGAGAGCAACCCTTATTTCACCTTTGATCCTGCCAAATGCATTGTGTGCTCGCGCTGTGTGCGGGCTTGCGAAGAAGTGCAAGGCACATTCGCACTCACCATTGATGGCCGCGGTTTTGCATCGCATGTTTCTGCCGGCATGGATGAGAGTTTCCTCAATTCGGAATGCGTGTCGTGTGGCGCATGCGTGCAGGCCTGCCCCACGGCAACCCTTACCGAGAAATCCGTGATCAAGCTTGGCCAGGCCGAACACTCTGTCATTACCACTTGCGCCTATTGCGGCGTTGGCTGCTCTTTCAAGGCCGAAATGAAGGGTGACGAAGTTGTGCGCATGGTGCCTTACAAGGATGGTGGTGCCAACGAAGGCCATTCCTGCGTCAAGGGCCGTTTTGCCTGGGGTTATGCCACCCACAGGGACCGCGTGACCAAGCCCATGGTGCGTGATGCGATCACTGATCCGTGGAAGGAAGTGTCGTGGAATGAAGCGATTGGCTTTGCCGCCACACGCTTTATGGACATTCAGAAGAAATATGGCCGCGGCTCCATCGGCGGCATCACGTCTTCGCGCTGCACCAATGAGGAAGTTTTCGCGGTGCAGAAAATGATCCGCACGGCATTCCGCAACAACAATGTGGATACGTGTGCCCGCGTCTGCCATTCGCCAACCGGTTATGGCCTGAGCAAAACATTCGGAACTTCCGCTGGCACGCAAGACTTCAAGTCGGTTGATGAATCGGACGTGATCATCATTATCGGTGCCAACCCGACAGATGGCCACCCGGTTTTTGCCTCGCGCATGAAAAAGCGTTTGCGCGCCGGTGCAAAGCTCATCGTGATTGATCCCCGCAAGACGGATATTGTGCGTTCACCCCATGTGGAGGCGCAGTATCATTTGCCGTTGCAGCCTGGCACCAATGTGGCCGTGGTCAATGCGCTCTCGCATGTGATTTTGACCGAAGGCCTGGAAGCCAAGGCCTATATCGCCGAGCGTTGCGATCCAACCGAGTTTGCCCGCTGGTGCGATTTCATCCGTGAACCGATCAATTCTCCGGAAGCCATGGCGGCGATCTGCGGTGTTGCAGCTGAAGACATGCGCGGTGCGGCACGGCTTTATGCCACGGGTGGCAATGGGGCCATCTATTACGGGCTGGGTGTCACCGAACACAGCCAGGGTTCAACCATGGTGATGGCGATGGCCAATCTTGCCATGCTTACCGGCAACGTGGGCCGCAACGGTGTTGGTGTCAATCCGTTGCGCGGCCAGAACAATGTGCAGGGTGCCTGCGACATGGGCTCCTTCCCGCACGAGTTTTCGGGCTATCGCCATGTATCAGACAACACGGTGCGTGAAATGTTTGAGCACGTGTGGAAAGCGTCACTTGATAGTGAACCTGGCCTGCGCATTCCCAACATGCTGGATGCAGCCGTGGAAGGAACCTTCAAGGGCATTTACATTCAGGGTGAAGACATTGCGCAATCGGATCCCAACACAAAACATGTGACCGCCGGGTTGGAGAACATGGAATGCGTTGTGGTGCAGGACCTGTTCCTCAA
>JANMPF010000235.1:0-2668 GCA_031369725.1 Rhodobiaceae bacterium
CCATGCTGCGGCCCGTGGCATCCGCCAGAATGGCAATGGCATTCACATTGCCAAGCTTGCCCTGGTCGGTTGCCATGCCAGCCGTGGTATAACGCTTGGCCAATTCAATATCACGGTAACCCTCACGCGCGGCAAGCGGCAAATCCTGGGCTGTGGCATCATTCTGGTAATCCACAAAGGCCTTGCCGGTGGATTGCTTCACCCACCACAGAGCCGTAACCGCAAAGGCCTCATCCCGGCATGTGGGAACTGCAGGCACCTTGCCCGTCATGGCTCCAGCACGTGCACCATCCGCCAGACATTGCGACAACAGCATGTGGCCGGCGGCAGAACCTGAGGCCACGAAAGCCCCGCCCACATCCGGCGGCACAAAGCCCGCAATGCTTTCATTCCATGTGGGTTTTGCACCACGATGGCACATCAAATTGACAACCGGACTCCATCCGCCCGACATGGCAACGCCGTCACAAGGAATGACGCGGTGGCCATTGAGCTCAACCGCACTCACCCGTTTACCGCCCTTGACATTGACGATCACATCACCTGATTTGCGGCTGTCGATAATTGCTTCCACATGAATGCCGTGCGCCGCCAAATCCTGCACCGTGCGCGCACCGGAATTATTGTTGCTGAACACCACAACCGACTTGCCTGCCGCTGCCGCGTAGCGGTTGGCGTAAGCGCGCATGGCAGAGGCCAGCATCACCCCCGGCACGTCATTGCCACCAAACACAATGGGTCGTTCTTGCGCACCTGTGGCCATCACCGCGCGCTTTGCCATAATGCGCCAGTAGCGTTGCCGCGGCTCGTAAGGTGAAGGCTCCAGCACATGGTCATTCACCCGTTCGACCGCCCCAAACACATTGCCATCATACCAGCCGAAAATCGTGGTGCGGGGCATCAGCGTGACATTGGCCATGGTGCCAAGCTCGGCCAGTGTTGTCATGGCCCACGCACTGCCTGCCATGCCACCGATCTCTTCATTCTCATTCAGCAACGAGCCACCCAGCGCTGAACTTTCATCCGCGAGGATGACACGCGCACCCGAACGCGCTGCCGCAAGGGCCGCCATGAGCCCGGCAGGACCCGACCCCACCACCAGCAAATCACAATGGGCATAGGCCTTTTCATACTTGTCGGGATCGGCTTCCTTGGAAGCAACGCCAAGGCCTGCTGCGCGCCGGATGAGCGGCTCATAGATCTTTTCCCAAAAACTCTTGGGCCACATGAAGGTCTTGTAATAGAAGCCCGCCACAAACACGTGGGACGCCAGGGAGTTCACCGCACCTACGTCCAGGTTGAGCGACGGCCAGCGGTTTTGGCTGCGGGCCACAAGCCCGTCATAAAGCTCGATCATGGTGGCGCGCGTATTGGCCTCGGCCCGCCCGCCTTCGCGCAAAGTGACAAGTGCATTGGGTTCGGAACTTCCAGCCGTTATCACCCCGCGCGGGCGGTGATACTTGAACGAACGGCCCATGAGGTGAACATCATTGGCAATCAATGCCGATGCCAGCGTATCGCCAGCCAGCCCCGCAAACGACTTTCCGTCGAACGTGAAATTAATTGGTATGGCGCGATCAACCAGCCCACCCTTGCCCAAACGAAACCCCGTCATTTGCGACCCCGCTTCAAGGCGTAGTCACGCGCCGTTACGGTGCCGAATACCTCATGGGTCTGCGTATCGCGTGTCACCACCAGCCAGGCGCGACAACCGCTGGAATGATGCGCATACTCGTCAAAGCGGCCTTTCGGGTTGTGGCGGAGATAGGTGTAGTCATACCATTGCTCCATGTCGTTCGACACTGGCCGCTGGATGGAGGCATCCCCGTTGAAGGTGAATTCTTCAACCGGGCGCATTCCGCAATGCGGGCAATTTATGAGCATGCTAGTATTCCTTTCCCTCTCCCCTTGAGGGAGAGGGTGGCGCTCACGAAGTGAGTGGCGGGTGAGGGGTATGGTTGATCATTGTCCTGTGGCGGGCACCCCCTCATCCCGGCAGTTTTGTAAAAACTGCGGAGCCGCGTACGCGCCACCTTCTCCCTCGAGGGGAGAAGGAAGAAAAACAAATGGTTTATACTATTTTCCATCAATGCAAATTGGGCGTTGAACCCTGACCTTTCTCATCAATCATGTAACCCCTGGCGAAACGGTCCAGGCGATAGGCCTCATTCAGCTTGTGGGACTCGTTCTTCGCAATTGTGTGGGCAAAGCACCAGCCCGAAGCGGGCGTTGCCTTGAAGCCACCGTAACACCAGCCCGCATTGAGATAGAGACCGTCAATCGGGGTCTTGTCGATAATCGGCGAGCCATCCATCGACATGTCCATAATGCCGCCCCACGAGCGCAATACGCGCACCCGGGAAAGTCCCGGGATCATCGCCACACCCGCTTCAATCACGTGCTCAACCATCGGCAAGTTGCCGCGCCGCGCGTAAGAGTTGTAACCATCAATGTCACCGCCAAACACCAGGCCGCCCTTGTCGGACTGTGATACATAGAAATGCCCCGCCCCAAAAGTGATGACACCGTCAATGTAGGGCTTCAACCCTTCTGACACGAAGGCCTGCAACACATGGCTTTCGATTGGCAACTTCAAACCAGCCATGGCAGCCACTTCAGAGGAATTTCCAGCCGCGGCAAGACCCAGTTTCCCGCACCCGATAAAGCC
>JANMPF010000360.1:0-4815 GCA_031369725.1 Rhodobiaceae bacterium
GGTGGAAACCTTCCCCATCATCTCGCGGCTCCGGATGCTGCGCATGTGGGGTGGCATTGTGGACATGACGGGTGATCGTTCACCCATCATTTCAAAGACGGACATTGAAGGCCTCTATGTAAATTGCGGTTGGGGTACCGGCGGTTTCAAGGCCATTCCGGGCTCGGGCTTGGTGTTTGCCGATACCATCGCCAATGACCGTCCGCATAAAATTGCCGAGCCTTTCGGACTTAACCGTTTTGCTGAGGGCCGATTGATTGATGAAAGTGTTGCAGCAGCGGTGGCGCATTGATGATGAACATGAATCGCAACTCCTTTTTTTCCCTTCCCCCTCGCGGGGGGAAGGCAGAACTTTCGGGAATTCCATCATGCTGTTAGTTCATTGCCCGGTGTGCGGTGCTGAAGGTGACGAGACGGATTTTCATGGCGGTGGGCAGGCCCATGTAACACGGCCTGCGACACATGATCCTGCCAATGTGTCGGATGAGGCACAGCGTGATTACCTGTTCATCCGGCACAATCCAAAAGGCCTGCATTTCGAGCGCTGGCGCTGTGACCGCGGCTGTGGAAAATGGTTTCATGCAGCACGCGATACGGTGACCATGGAATTCAAGGCGTTTTACGGCATCAGCGAACTGCCGCCACGCGAATTGATGGAAGCTGCCACTGGCGAGTGGGCGATTTATTTCAAAGACAAACTTAAGGCGGGTAAACCTGCATGAGCAACAAGCCATACCGCCTAGCCCACGGCGGCACTCACATTGACCGTTCCAGGAAAATCAGTTTCAGTTTTGACGGCAAGCAATTGCCGGGCTTTGCGGGTGATACACTTGCCTCCGCCGTGATGGCCAGTGGTGCAAAACTGTTTGGCCGCAGCTTCAAGTATCACCGCCCGCGCGGCGTGGTGGGCGTAGGCTCGGAAGAAATGAATGCCCTTGTTGGCGTGGGCGATGGTGCGCGCCATGAGCCCAATTTGCGGGCAACCCAGGTGGAAGTGTTTGACGGCCTTCAGGCGGTGAGCCAGAACCGCTGGCCCTCGCTTGCCTTTGACATTGGTGCCATCAATTCGAAATTCTCGCGTTTCCTGCCCGGCGGTTTTTACTACAAGACGTTCATGTGGCCGCAAAGCTTCTGGAAGCATGTGTATGAACCCCTCATCCGCAAGTCGGCCGGACTGGGTCGGGCACCGGAGGGCCGCGATCCCGACACCTACGAACACATTCACGTCCACTGCGACGTGCTGGTTGTGGGCGGTGGCCTTGCTGGGCTGACAGCGGCCAAGGCTGCGGCAGCGTCGGGTGCCAAAGTTATTCTGGCTGATGAAAACCCTGCACTGGGCGGGGTTGCCGATCTCACTGCCGGTTTGATTGAAGATGCAAGTCTGGTTGACCATGCGCGGTCCGTCGCTGATCAGATGCTGGTTGCTGAAAACGTGCATGTGATGACGCGTTCAACTGTTGTTGGCCATTGGCATCATAATTACCTGATGATTTTTGAACGCGTCGGCGACCATGACCCGTCCATTCTCGCGGCTGGAAGCCCACGCCACCGCCTGTGGAAGGTGCGGGCCAAGCAAGTGATCCTTGCCACGGGAGCCATCGAGCGCCCCATTGCATTCGCCAACAATGATCGCCCTGGCATTATGTTGGCGACCGCTGCCAGCGCCATGGTGCAGCGTTATGGCGTGGCTCCCGGCGTGAACGGCATTGTGTTCACCAACAACGACAACGCTTATCTGGCGGCAATCGATTTGAAAAAAGCCGGTATCAACATGCGTGTGGTGGATTCCCGCGCCCGCGCTGAAGGCCATTTGATTGAACAGGCAAAAGCCTCCGGCATTGAAGTGTCCATGGGTTCGGTGATCTCCGCTGTTGAAGGCACACTTGGTGTTACCGCTGCAAAGGTTGCGGCCTATCGCAAGGGCCAGGGCCGCGTTATAACCGAGCGGAAAATAGCTTGTGATTTCATAGCGATGTCGGGTGGATTTAATCCGGCACTGCATCTTTGGTGCCACAGTGGCGGCAAGATCAAATTTGATGACGCTTTGCAAAGTTTCCGGCCGGATCGGCACCATGATGCAATACAAGCCGTGGGTGCTGCCAATGGCACAATGGACGTGGCAACGACACTTAGCGAAGCCCATGCGGCGGGTGAGGCCGCTGCAAAAGCCGCCTTGCCAAAGACCAAAACAACAAAGTTCAAGGCACCCGAAGTCAAAGAGCCAACCCGTGCACCGCTGGAGTCAATCTGGTTCGCACCTGCCACGGGCAAATACAATGAAGGCAACAAGCACTTCATTGATTTCCAGAATGATGTAACCGTGGCTGACCTGGAACTCGCCCAGCGCGAGGGCTATGAGTCGGTTGAGCACACCAAGCGCTACACCACATTCGGCATGGCAACCGATCAGGGCAAAACTTCAAACCTCAATGGCCTCGGGGTTCTTGCGGAAGCCACGGGCAAGAGCATTCCGGAAATCGGCGTCACCACCTTCCGCCCGCCCTATACGCCGTTTTCGTTTGGCTCCATCGCCGGCGTTCTCACCAACAACCTGTTTCTTCCCATTCGCCGCACACCCATCTACCAATGGCATGTGGACAGGCAGGCGACGTTTGAACCCGTCGGCCAATGGCGCCGGGCTTACACCTACACAGCTGCGGGTGAAGACAAGCATGGCTCCATCAACCGTGAAATTCTAGCCGTGCGCCACAAGGTTGGCCTGCTGGACGCTTCCACCCTTGGCAAGATTGAAATCAAGGGGCCGGATGCGGCGGAGTTTCTGGACCGTATGTACACCAACATGTTCTCCACCCTCAAAGTTGGCAAATGCCGCTACGGCTTGATGATGAATGAGTTGGGCTTTCTCACCGATGATGGTGTTACGGTGCGGTTGGGCGAGGACCATTTTCTCATGCATACCACATCCGGCGGGGCGGACCGCATTGCCGCCTGGCTGGAGGAATGGCTGCAAACCGAATGGACACATTACAAAGTATTTGTGACCCCGGTTACCGAGCAATGGGCGCAATTTGCCATTGCGGGTCCACGGGCGCGCAATGTGCTGGCCAAGCTCAAGCCTGATTTTGACATCAGCCACGAGGCATTCCCGCACATGTCATTCACGCACGGCAAACTCGGTGGATATCCGGTGCGGGTTTACCGTATCAGCTTCTCCGGCGAACAGTCCTATGAAGTGGCGGTTCCTGCCAATATGGGCCGCGGGCTTTGGAATGCCATCATGGAAGCAGGCAAGGAACTTGGCATCGAACCCTATGGCACTGAAGCGCTGCATGTGCTTCGCGCTGAAAAGGGCTTTATTGTCATCGGCGATGAAACCGATGGCACGACAACGCCCGTTGACGTGGGCCTTGATGGGCTGGTGTCGAAGAAGAAAGCTGATTTCATCGGCAAGCGTTCGCTGGAACAAAGTTACCTCAAGGAACCAAACCGCAAGCAGCTCGTGGGGCTCCTCACCGAAGAGCCAACTGATGTGCTGCCGGATGGCGCCTATGCGGTTCGCGCGGTGAAGGACAAGCCACCGATGGACATGATCGGGCAAGTCACCTCGTCTTACCATTCGCCAACACTGGAACGTTCCATTGCCATGGCGCTTATTGAAAATGGCCGCGCCCGCATGGGCGAAACGCTGTCATTCCCCATTGAGGGGGGCAAGGTGATGCGGGCCAAAATTGTTGATCCGGTATTTTATGACAAGGAAGGGGCACGCCAGAATGTCTGAGCTCTATCGTGAAAGTCCCCTCGCCCAGCGTGCCGCCCCGCAGGATCTCAGCGTTGAGCTGCGTGAAATAACAGAGCGTGGCATGATAGATGTGCGCGGGTCTGTGGCGGACAAGAAGTTCATGGCGGCAGCGAAAAAAGTTCTCGGGCTGGATTTGCCGAAGACGCCGCGCACGAGTGCGTCATGGGGTGACGTGAAAGCGCTGTGGCTCTCAATCGATCAATGGCTCATCCTGTGCGCCAAGTCGAAGGTCGATGAATTTGTCGCAGCACTCAGGTCCGAATTGGCTTCGGTTCACTCACTTGTGGTTGATGTTTCCGACATGCGCGCGGTCTTGCGGCTTGAAGGCGAAGGTGTGCGGGAGGTTCTGCTCAAAGGTTCATCACTGGACTTGTTGAGCGATGATTATAAATCAGGCACGGTTCGCCGCATGCGCTTTGCAGAAATTGCAGCGCTGCTGCATGTGGTTGAAGACAGTGTGTTTGATGTCTACGTGTTCAGATCATACGCTGATTATGCTTGGGACTTTCTGCTGGCCACAGCACGGGCACCTGCAAAAGTAAAGTTGTTTGGCAGGCAGGCCTAGTGCCTGAGCATCTTCAAGCGGCTTTCGCCGGAGTGATGATAACATTTGGTAAATTCACCCGCCTCTAACCCCTAAGCTTCGGCGTCAGCCATTCGAACATCTTGTCGAAGCCGCCGAAGGGGTAAAGATGGGGACCAGCAATTCCAAGTTCCGGGCGGTCAATATGGAGTATCGCCAGCTGCTCGATGAATTCGTCGGGTGTGTTGACGGTGAGCAACTTGGTAATGTTCAAGGCCTGCTTCCTGATGAAGCGGGCGGAGTTGCCAACGCCACACATGGCGGCATATTTCACCAGGGTTTTAATCGTGGCAGGTCCGGGAATGCCCACATGGACCGGAAGCTCAATGCCATTGTCGCGCAGCATGCTGGCCCAATAGGCAACGGGGCCGGCTTCAAACAGAAACTGTGTGGCAATGAAGCCTGCAATGCCGTTAGCCTTCAGCCATGCCTGCTTTTCGCCCAGGGCGTTCAGCAAAGTTGCTTCACCGTG
>JANMPF010000371.1:0-2556 GCA_031369725.1 Rhodobiaceae bacterium
ACCCTTCTTGAAATCAAGGGCCTGAAAATTGAAGGCAAAAGCGATGACGTGTGGAACCCCATCGTCAAGGGCGTTGACCTCTCGCTGAAGCGCGGTGAAGTGCTGGGCCTCATCGGCGAATCCGGTGCCGGCAAATCCACGCTTGGTCTTGCCGCCATGGGGTTTGCACGGCCCGGCTGCCGCATCAGTGCCGGTTCCATCAAGTTTGACGGCATTGATCTGGTTGCAGCCACTGAAGACCAGCGCCGCGCCCTGTGGGGGTCGCGCATTGCCTATGTGGCCCAGAGCGCGGCCGCGTCGTTTAATCCTGCCCACCATATTCTTGAGCAAACCGTGGAAACTGCCGTGGGTCATCACATCATGACCAAGGAAAAAGCTGAGGCCGATGCGCGCGATCTCTACAAGCGCCTGCAGCTGCCAAAGCCCGATACCATTGGTGATCGTTTCCCTCATCAGGTCTCGGGCGGCCAGTTGCAGCGCGCCATGACGGCCATGGCCATGTCGTGCCGGCCCGATCTCATCATTTTTGATGAGCCGACCACAGCCCTTGACGTGACCACCCAGGTTGAGGTGCTCGCCGCCATGCGCAACATTGTGGAGGAGTTCAACACGGCGGCGATCTATATCACCCACGACCTTGCCGTGGTGGCCCAAATGGCCCACCGCATTATGGTTTTGCGCTACGGCAACCTGGTTGAGGAGGCCCCCACCCGCGAAATGTTGAAGCAACCCACCCAGGAGTACACCAAGTCCCTGTGGGCGGTGCGCAAATTGCAGAAGCCTGAGTCCATCAGTGATGATATTGCACTTCGCATTCACAACGTAACCGCAAGCTACACGGGATCGTTCAAGGTTTTAGATAATGTTACCGTGCAAGTGCCGCGCGGGCGAACGGTTGCCGTGGTAGGCGAATCCGGCTCCGGCAAGTCAACCCTTGCCCGTGCCATCACCGGTTTGTTGCCACCGTCGGCGGGTGAAATTTATTTTAACGGCAAGCCCCTGCCGAAAACCCTGAATGAGCGCGACAAGGATACACTGCGCCGCATTCAGATGATTTATCAGTCAGCCGATACGGCCCTTAACCCGCGCCAGCAGGTGCGTGATATCATCGGCCGCCCACTGGAGTTCTATCTCGGCCTCAAAGGCGCTGACAAGGACCGCCGGGTGGTCGAGCTGCTGGAATCCATCGAGCTCAATGAAAGTTACATTGACCGTTTCCCCAGTGAAATGTCCGGTGGCCAGAAGCAGCGCATTTCCATTGCCCGCGCCCTTGCCGCAAATCCTGAAATCATCATCTGCGATGAGGTGACCTCGGCACTCGATCAGATCGTGCAGGAGGAAATTCTCTCGTTGCTCATGCGGCTGCAAAGGGACACCAATGTGTCTTACCTCTTCATCACCCACGACATAGCAACGGTGCGTGCCATTTCTGATGAGATCGTGGTGATGCATCAGGGCAAGGTTGTCCAGCAGGGCCCCAAATCCAAAGTGCTGTCGCCACCCTACCCCGCTTACACCGAACTGTTATTGTCTTCCGTGCCTGAAATGGACCCGGATTGGCTCACGGGCCTGCTTGCCAAGCGCTCCAAGAAACTCAAACCCGTAATCGCCTGAAGCGCGCCTCAAGAAAATTGAGGAACAGTTTGGTTGCGGTCGTTTGGCGTCTTTGCGGCGATGTGACGGCGCAAAGACTTAATGGTATCGGTTCAAAACCATCGAGCAATTGGAGCAACTCAGCCCGTTCAATTTCAGCCCGGACCAGGAAAAGCGGAAGCAATGCGATGCCCTGTCCAGCAAGGCATAGCGCTTTTAAAGCTTCTTGTCGATTTGTACAAAACTGCTGTTTGGGTTGGATGGCATTTCCGCCCCGCAAGTGCCAGATCGGCTGGCTTGCCAAAAACAGGCCGCGATGGGACATGAAGTCGGCGGGGCCATGGGGTCTGTTGTGCAGTGCACAATAGCCGGGCGAAGCGAACAGCCCGAGTTCAATTTGTGCCACGGTCCGCGCCTTTTCAGCGGTTTCACCCAATTGCAAAACCACATCATAGTCTTCCTCAGCGGGGTCAACCAGTCGGTCCAAAAGGTCAAGCTGGGCAATGACCTTAGGTTGCGACGCCATAAAATCTGCCATGGCAGGTGCAATCAGTGAAAGGCCTAAGGTGGAAGGTGCCGCAATGCGGAACCTTCCAGCGGCCCCCATGTTAGGGTTCTTGAGAATCCTGTTGGCTTCTTCAAGTTCACCAAGAAGGGAGCGGATCTGCTGAAGATAGGTGAAACCTGCCTCCGTAAGTTCAAAACTGCGGGTCGTGCGCTTGAGAAGGCTAACCCCAAGTTCGGCCTCAAGGGCAGCAATCTGGCGGCTGACAACCGACGTAGAAACACCAAGCAAGTCCCCCGCTGCCGAGAAACCACCCGCATCCACCACCGAAATAAACATTCGAAGTGCCGAAAACTGCTCCATGCGACTTTATTATTGCTAAAAATAGAAAAATAAAACATAAATAATTGTATTATTGCTACAAATAGGAAAGTGATGAAAATAATAGCCATAAGTGG
>JANMPF010000372.1:0-3596 GCA_031369725.1 Rhodobiaceae bacterium
GGAGAGCAGAACGGAGAGGAGAAGGGTGATCCAGAGGATGCCGGGGGCGAGGCGCTGCAGGGTGAATTGGTCGGGACCAATGCCGATGGGCAGCAGAACCAGCACCGTGAGGAAGAAACCGACGGCGGTTCCCACACCGCCACCTTGCCGTGCGGCAAGTGTGAGGTCGCGGGCAAGCAGGCTCCACAGCATTTTCATGGCTTCCCGCCCAATGCCAGATTTTTGTCAGGCTTCAGCCCAAGGGCCACATGGGTTGCCGCAATGATAATTCCATCAGCCTTGAGATGATCGCGCATCAGGTTCACAAGAAGTTTTTGGGATGCAGCATCGAGGCCAACGCCTGGTTCATCCAACAGCCAAACCTTGCGCGATATAAGGGCAAGTCTTGCCAAGGCAACACGGCGCCTCTGGCCAGCGGAGAGAAGGGCCACCGGATAATCGGCGAGAGCGCCCAAGTTTACTGCGGCAAGGGCTGGCGAAATGTCGCCGCCGCCGAGGAAGCCGCTCCAGAATTTGAGGTTCTCGGCAACGGTGAGGGCGGATTTTGAGGCATCGGTGTGGGCGATGTAATGGGCCTGCTGGGCGAGTGCCAAATCAGCTTTGCCATTTTCCAATTTCAAATGGCCTGCACTGGGTTCACCTAAATTTGCAAGGAGCCGCAGGAGGGATGACTTGCCCGCACCATTGGGGCCGGTAAATTGCAGGAACTCACCATCGCTGACGGTGAAATTCAGGTTGCTGAAAACACGTCTGCCGCCGCGCTCGCACGACAGATTTTCAGCCGTAATGCGCATTAGTGGTTACATCATGTACTGACCGCCATTGGCGGACAGGGTTGAACCGGTGATGAAGCCTGCCTCATCGGCGGCAAGAAACACCACGCAGCGGGCAATCTCGTCAGGCTCGCCCAGGCGGCCAACGGGAATGAGCGGCAGGATGCGTTTTTCCAAAACCTCCTGGGGCACAGCGCGCACCATTTCGGTGCCGATGTAGCCGGGACAGATGGCATTCACGGTAATGCCCTTGGCTGCACCTTCCTGGGCCAGTGATTTTACAAAGCCGATTTCACCGGCCTTGGCGGCGGCATAGTTGGATTGGCCCATTTGGCCCTTCTGGCCATTGATGGATGAAATGCAAATGACGCGACCAAAGCTTCTGTCGCGCATGCCGCCCCAAATGGGTTGGGTCATGTTGAAGAGGGCGGTGAGGTTGGTGCCGATCACGTCGTTCCACTGGGTTGGCGTCATCTTGTGAAACATGGCGTCGCGCGTGATGCCCGCATTGTTCACCAGCACTTCGATGGGTCCCAAATCTGCTGCCACCTGTTGCAGGCCAGCTGCACAGGCCTCGGCGTTGGATACGTCCCACTTGTAGACCGGTATGCCGGTTTCAGCCTTGAAGGCGTTTGCCGCCGCATCATTGCCAGCGTAGGTCGCTGCAACTTTGTAGCCCGCCGCCTTGAGGGCCCTTGAGCAGGCAGCCCCTATGCCGCGGCTGCCGCCTGTAACAACTGCAACTCTTGCCATGACGACCCCCTTAAGCTTCAACACACATGGCAATGCCCATGCCGCCACCGATGCACAGGGTGGTCAAACCCTTTTTGGCTTTGCGCTTTTGCATTTCATGCAGCAGCGTGGTGAGCACGCGGGCTCCGCTTGCGCCAATGGGGTGGCCAATGGCAATGGCACCACCATTGACGTTCACAATATCCGGGTTCCAGCCCATGTCCTTGTTCACCGCACAGGCTTGGGCGGCAAAGGCCTCGTTGGCTTCGACGAGGTCGAGGTCCTCGGCTTTCCAACCGGCCTTCCTGAGGGCAGTGCGCGAGGCAGGAATGGGGCCCGAACCCATCACCGCAGGGTCAACCCCTGCCGTTGCCCATGAGGCAATGCGGGCGAGTGGCGTGAGCCCGCGCCTTGCGGCTTCTGCTGCACTCATCAATATCAGAACCGCTGCCCCATCATTGATGCCGGAGGCATTGGCAGCCGTGACGCTGCCATCCTTCGAAAAGGCAGGACGCAGCTTGGCGATACTTTCGAGGGTCACACCCTTCTTGATGTATTCATCGTCGGACACGATCACGTCGCCTTTGCGGCCAGCAATGGTGACGCTGCAAATCTCATCCTTGAATTTGCCAGCACGTTGGGCTGCTTCTGCCTTGTTCTGGGAGCCGACGGCCAGCGCGTCCTGCATCTCACGGGTGATTTGCCACTGCCTGGCAACATTCTCGGCGGTGTTGCCCATGTGATAGCCGTTGAAGGCATCCCACAAGCCGTCTTTAATCATGGTGTCGATAAAATTCCAGTCGCCCATTTTCACGCCATCGCGCAGGTGGGCCGCGTGGGTTGATTTGCTCATGGATTCCTGACCGCCGGCGGCCACAATCGTTGCATTGCCTGATGCAATCTGCTGCATGCCCAAGGCCACGGCGCGCAGGCCAGAGCCGCACACCTGGTTCAAGCCCCAGGCGGTGGCGGTATTCGGAATGCCGGCATGAATGGCGGCTTGCCTTGCCGGATTCTGGCCCTGGGCAGCGGTTAACACTTGCCCCAGGATAACCTCGTTCACCTCTTCAGGCGAAACCTTGGCGCGTTGCATGGCAGCCTTCAGGGCAACGGTTCCGAGGAAGGATGCAGTGACGCTGGCGAGGGCACCATTGAAGGAACCTACGGGGGTGCGGGCTGCCGAAACAATGACGATGTCTTGGGAAGAAGAGGTGGTCACAGATGTTCTCCTGAAGGTCAAATTTTTGCATATTTCATTCTTCATAGCAGCTGAATGGCTTCCCGCCACAATTTTTTGCACTTGCAATTGTGCACTGCGGGGAGCAAGTTTTTGCAGTGCGGGGTGCAGGCCTGAGCAATGGTCAGGGAATTCAGGTTTTGAGGAGAGTCATCGTGAGTGAAGAAAAAGCGGCACCCAAAAACCCAGTGGTTATCAAGAAATACGCCAACCGCCGACTCTACAACACAGCCACCAGCACCTATGTGACCCTCGATGATCTTTCCGCCATGGTGAAATCAGGCACCGACTTTGTGGTTTATGATGCCAAGACCAATGAGGAAATTACCCGCTCAGTTCTCACCCAAATTATTTTTGAAGAAGAAAACAAGGGCACCAACCTTTTACCCATCAATTTCCTGCGTCAGCTCATCCGCTATTATGGCGACAGCATGCAAACCCTGGTTCCGGGTTACCTGGAATTCTCATTGGAGAACCTCACCAAGGAACACGACAAGATCCGTGAGCAGATGATGGCGCCGTTTACCGGCGAGCCGTTCAAGAACATGGAAGAACATGCCAAGCGCAACATGGCGATGTTCAGTGATGCCATGAAACTGTTCAACCCGTTTGCCGCCATGGCCATGGCCCAGCCTGGTGCAGCACCCCCGGAAAAGCCAAACCCATCCGCCCCGCCGTCGAAGGACGATTTGCAAACCATGAAGGACCAACTCATGGCGATGCAGGAGAAGATCAATAATCTGGGGCGGTGATTGTTATCCTGAATTTTTCCTCTCGCCCCTGAGTGACCGTTGCATCATTCGAGTTTAATTGCACAGGCCCTTCGAGGCCCACTGCGTGGGCACCTCAGGGGG
>JANMPF010000450.1:0-2195 GCA_031369725.1 Rhodobiaceae bacterium
CCGGAGCGACGGACGAGGGGTGCCGGAATGACGAATGTGGGGTGGTGCGCCTGAATGACAGATGTGCGACTTGCGCATTGAAACGCCAAGGCTTGACTTCGCGCACTCCTCATGTTTCGTGACCCAAACTGAAACCAAAAAAGGGAATCTGCATGACTGTTGCGTTTGTTTTTCCGGGGCAGGGGAGCCAGGTTGTGGGGATGGGGAAGGCGTTGGCGGATGGGTTTTCATCCGCCAAGTCTGTTTTTGATGAGGTAGATGCCGCCCTGTCGCAGAAGCTTTCCACTTTGATGTGGGAGGGGCCGGAAAACGAGCTTACGCTGACGGCCAACGCCCAGCCGGCTTTGATGGCAGTGAGCATGGCGGTGCTGGCTGTGCTGAAGTCCGAGCATGGGATTACGGTTGCCAACACGGCCAAATTTGTGGGTGGGCATTCGCTGGGCGAATATTCAGCACTGGCCGCAGCGGAAACGTTTTCGCTGGCTGACACGGCGCGGCTGTTGCGCATTCGCGGGCTTGCCATGCAGTCGGCAACGCCTGTAGGTGTTGGTGCCATGGCTGCCATTCTGGCGTTGGATATTGCCGATGTGGCAGCAATTGCGGCTGAAGCTGCCCAGGGGGATGTGTGTCAGGCGGCAAATGACAATAGCTCGGGACAAGTGGTAATTTCCGGCCACAAGGCGGCGGTTGACCGCGCCTGTGAACTGGCCAAGGCCCGAGGTGCCAAGCGGGCGATACTGCTTGCGGTGAGTGCGCCATTCCATTGCGCCTTGATGCAGCCAGCGGCTGATGCGATGGCCGCGGCCCTGCAAAACGTGGCGATGCGCTCGCCCGTCGTTCCGCTGATTGCCAATGTGGTGGCGGGGCCGATTTCGGATGTGGCCGAGATTCGCAAACGTCTGGTGGAGCAGGTGACGGGCACAGTGCGCTGGCGCGAATGCGTAGGCTTCATGGCAGCGCAGGGAGTTCATGTGTTTTGTGAAATTGGCGCTGGCAAGGTATTGACGGGGCTTGTGAAAAAGAATGCGGCAGATGCACAAGGGATGGCACTTGGAACGCCCGATGACATCGCAGCCGCTGCTGCCATTTTGAAGCAAGGATAAGTTCACATGTTTGATCTCACAGGAAAGACCGCACTCATCACCGGGGCCACGGGCGGCATTGGTGCATCGATTGCCAAAGCGCTGCATGGGGCGGGGGCAACAGTTGCCATTTCCGGAACGCGGACTGGGGTGCTGGAGGAATTGAAAGCCGCACTGGGTGCGCGCGTGCATGTGTTGGCGTGCAACTTGTCGGACGCTGGCGATGTTGAAAAGCTGGTGCCGGCAGCTGAGGCTGCGATGGGGGCAGTGGATATTCTGGTGAACAACGCCGGGATTACCAAAGATGGATTGGCGATGCGCATGAAGGATGAGGATTGGGCTGCCGTGCTTGACGTCAATCTCACGTCGAGTTTTCGCCTGTGTCGCGCTGCCATGCGCGGCATGATGAAAAAGCGCTGGGGGCGGATTGTGAATATCACCAGCGTGGTGGGTGTGACTGGCAATGCGGGGCAGGCGAATTATGTGGCGTCGAAAGCCGGCATCATTGGTTTGAGCAAATCACTGGCGCAGGAGTTGGCCTCGCGCAATGTCACGGTGAATTGCGTGGCCCCTGGATTTATTGCAACGCCGATGACCGATGTTTTGAACGACAAGCAGAAGGAAGGCATCCTCGCCAAGGTTCCAGCGGGAAGGCTGGGAACGCCGGATGATATTGCTGCTGCCACGTTGTATCTGGCATCCAATGAAGCTGCCTATGTGACCGGGCAAACGCTGCACGTGAACGGCGGCATGGCGATGATATAGGATGTATCGCTACTCGAACCGTTCCGGTATGTAATCGGCGCGTACCAGATTTTGGAACTTGGTGAGGCTTGCGTCGAATTGCAGTTCGACGATTCCTGTCGGGCCATGGCGTTGTTTGCCGATGATCACCTCGGCAACTCCATTGACCCTGTCCATTTCATCCTGCCAGGATTGATGTTCGGTGGTGTTGGGGCGGGGTTCCTTGCGGGCAAGGTAGTATTCTTCGCGGTAGATGAACAGTACCACGTCCGCGTCTTGCTCAATCGAACCAGATTCACGAAGGTCAGCCAATTGCGGGCGCTTGTCGTCACGGTTTTCAACCTGGCGGGAGAGCTGCGACAGGGCGAC
>JANMPF010000480.1:0-8679 GCA_031369725.1 Rhodobiaceae bacterium
GGCCGGTTCGCAGGCCACCTTTATGGCGGGTGCGGCATTCACCGCCGTGGCACTTCTGCTCATGCCCTTCGTGCAGCTTAGAGCTCATCCTTCCAAATAGGGTTGCTCCAGGCACGTTTGCCCGCATGATCAATGCACACCACGCGAAACCATGGGCTTAGTTTTGTCAGCAGCCAGCCAACTTCCAGTTTCTTCAAATCGAATGTCGCATCGGTAATCGATGATGCGTTGCGCACCAAGGTACGCGAGTTGCCGCACAGAACCGCGATGTTATCAACGGGTGAGCACCTGATGCTGATTTCACTGCCGTTCACCGTGATGTCGTGGATCTGCGGGCCCTGGCTTGAGTAATAATGGCCCTTCTTGAGCGCCTCCAGCAAAACTTCCGGGCCGAGGCTTTCGGCTTTCACATGCACCCAGCCGCCGAAATGATCGGGCGATTTAAAATGGGCGTCATCGGTGGCAAAGGCAGTGAGCCGCTTGCCCTCGTTCAGCAATTGATCAAGCAAATACCAGCCATCACCACGGTCATTTTCAATGGCGCAGCCGTGGTTGTATATTTCAACGGCGTGGGCGCAATCAAGGGCGCGGCCATCTTCCATGGTAAGTTGCGACCAGGCAGGGTGGGCAATGCCAACGAAGGCACCGGCGGCATGGGCGCGCCTGGCGATTTCAGGGCCCGTTTCACTTTTGCCGGCGGGTGGAAAATCAAGGGGGAGGCCTGCTGCCACAATGTGCCAGAGCTCGCCCACCGCAGTTGCGGGCGCGTGCAGTTCCGAGCCAATGATGGTGGTAAAACTATTGGACCGCATGGCGCGCGTATCGGCAATTGGCCAATTGTAATGGTCGATGAAATGATCCGACAGCATCATGAAATCATAGCCTGCATTCTTGTAGGCATCGATGACTTGAGGGGGTTCCAGGGCGCCGTCAGACAGGGTGGAATGGGTGTGGAGGTTGCCGCGCCAAAAGCGGCCGGGCACCGAGAAAGGGGAAAGGCTTGCCATCAAATACTCATTTGCATGCCGAGTTCAACAACCCGGTCTGGTGGAATGCGGAAGAATTCGATAGCGCGCGCCGATTGATTTGCCAACATGATGAAAATGCGCTGCTGCCAGAACGGCATTGCAGACTTGGGCGACATGCGGATGACGCGGCGGCCGAGGAAGTAAGAGGCTTGCATGGGATCAATAGAGAGGCCGTGGGTTTCGCAGGCGCGAAGTGCAGCTGGAACATCCGGCTGTTCCATGTAGCCAAAACGGGCTTCCACCAGCCAGGCACCCAGCGGAAGGTGCTGCACCGATACGCGATTGTCGGGATCGGCCCGAGGCTCATCGGTGGTTTCCAGGGTGATGAAGACAAGAATATCGTGCAGAACGCGGTTGTGTTTCAGATTGTGCATGAGCGCACTTGGCGCGTAGATGGGGTCGGTCTGCATGAACACGGCGGCACCTGCCACCCGGGTGGGTGCGCGGCGTTCGAGGCTTTCCAGCAACCCCACGAGCTCGATGGATTCTTTTCGCAGTTTGGCGGCGAGTGCCGCGCGCCCCTGCATCCAGGTTACCATGATGAGAATGATGGTGGATCCGATCATCACTGGCATGTAACCGCCGTTGGCCAATTTCAATCCATTGGCCACGAGGAACGTGAGTTCGATTGTCAAAACAGCCACCAGTACGGGAATGACAATGAACAGCGGATAGGCCCGGGCCTTCCAGAAAAATACCAATGCGAGGATGGTATCAACAACCATCGATGTATTCACCGCCACACCATAGGCGGATGCAAGATGGGATGATGAGCGGAATACGATCACCAGCAGGGTAACACCTGCCAGAATCATCCAATTGATTTGGCCGATATAGATCTGGCCCTGTTCGGTTTCGCTGGTGTGGGTGATGTTCATGCGCGGCAGCAACCCAAGTGACATGGCCTGCTGGGCAATGGAAAAAGCTCCGGTGATGACGGCCTGACTGGCGATCACGGTCACCAGGGTTGCCAAAATCACGAGCGGAATGAGGCCCCAGCTGGGGGCCATCAGGAAAAACGGGTTATCAACCGATTGCGGGTGGGCAATGATGAAAGCGCCCTGGCCCAAATAGTTGAGGACGAGGCCTGGAAAAACCACTGCAATCCAGGCGAGGCGGATGGATTTTTTGCCGAAATGGCCCATGTCGGCATAGAGCGCCTCGCCACCGGTTACCGCCAGGAACACGCCACCGAATACGAGCAGGGCAAGACCTGGTTGTTGAACCAGCATGCGCATGCCGTGAAGCGGATTGAAGGCGGTAAATATCTCGAGATCGTCACCGATGTGAACCAGCCCCATCAGGCCGATCACGAAAAACCAGAAGGCGGTGAGAGGTGCAAAAATTTGTGCAACCCCGGCTGTGCCGCGATATTGCAGGGTAAAGAGGCTGAAGAGAACGCCCAGGGTGAGGGGCACCACGAAGGATTCCAATTGCGGATTGATGACCTTCAGGCCTTCGATGGCGGAAAGTACCGACATGGCGGGCGTGATCATGGCATCGCCAAAGAAAAACGCAGCACCAATGATGCCGAGAGCGAGGACAACGCCCCCCTTCTTTTTGAGCAAGGTTTCGACAAGAACGACGAGCGAGAGAATGCCACCTTCGCCCTTGTTGTCGGCGCGCATGAGCAGGATCACGTATTTCAAAAACACGATGAGAATGAGGGCCCACAGAAGAAGCGAAACAACGCCAAGAACGGCGAGGCGCAAATCGCCGCCGGCACTCACCACGGGGCGCAGGGCTTCGCGCATGGAGTAAAGCGGGCTGGTGCCGATATCACCAAAGACAACACCGATTGAGGCAAAAGCGAGCTTGAATTTAAGCGATGAGATGCCAGAACCGCCGGCGGCCACATCCGTAGAGGTGCTATCTTGTGTCATGGAACGCCCGTTACAGGCTCCACTCCTTAATCCAAATTAGCGACGGTCTAAGGGGCCGTCACAACGGCGCGGCATTCAGCAGGAAGGGCCGATAGAGTCAAGGGGGGCGCCGGCTTGACCGGCGGTGCATTCGGGTCGCGCTTTTTCTTCGCCCAAGGTGTAGGGCCCATCCAATAGGCGAGTTCCTCGCCACAGCCAGTGCCATCCTTTGGTGCCGGGGTCCACTGGTTTTTGCAACCTTCGAAGCCTGGCGGGCATTTTATGCGGATGTGAAAATGGAACGTGTGATTGAAATAGGGGCGCACCTTGGCCAGCCATGAACGGTCGCCGGTGGCCCATTTGCAAAGTTCCGCCTTGATGGGGGGATGCACGAAGATGCGCGCCACTTCCGGATAGGAGGCGGCGGTCTTGATCAGCTTGGCACGCGATTCGGTCCAGTTGTCACGGTCTAAGGTGGAGCGATCCTTGACCATTTCCAGGGGGGCCAGATTTTCGCGCTCCTTGATGGTCAATTCATGGTCGGGCATGGGGGTGAACCAGATATCGGCATCCAATCCGATTTGGTGGCTGGCGTGACCGGTGGGCATGGGACCACCACGGGGCTGGGACATGTCACCCACCAACAAGCCGTTCCAATCGTCGTTTTTCTTGGCATCGGTGGCCAGGCGTTCGATCAGGTTCAGGAGTGCGGGGTGGCCCCAGTTGCGGTTGCGAGAAGTTCGCATCGCTTGCCAGGCGGGGCCACTCACCGGAAGTGCTGCGGCCCCGGACAAACAGCCTCGTGCATAAGTACCAATGGCACGGGGTGCGAGGTTGGCGGGAAGTTTTTCGGCCCCAAAAATGGATTTTGCCGAGGCGTGTTTAAGGTCAACGGCCGCCAATGCCGCCAGGTTGGCCTGGTCCTGGGTGGACTGGGCCCACGTCAGGGGTGACAAAACAAGTGACACTGCTATGGCAACGCCTGCGAGAAATTCATGAATTTGCATGGGCCGTCCCAATTCTATTTTTTGCGGAATGAGTCTAGCGAAACGACTTTCGGAGCTTCCTTGTCATCGGTTGGCCCGGTCTCGACCGATTCTGGTTCATCATCAACAGACTTCAGTTTTGTAACAGTTGGCTTTACCGTTTTCTTGTCGGATTCCGTTGTGGACTCCACATTTACGACTTCAAATTGCAGGCCAAATTGCACGGCGGGATCAAGGAAGCCTTTGACAGCACTAAACGGGATGACCAGTTTTTCCGGGATATTGTCGAACGAAAGCTCCACTTCAAAGCGGTCTTCCCTGACAACCAGGTTTTCGTACTGGTGCTGGATCACTATGGTCATTTCACGGGGGTAGCGCTGGGCCATGCGCTCACCGATGTCAACCCCGGGAGATTTTGTATTAAAAGCGATATAAAAATGGTGCTCGCCAGGAAGACCCGACTTTTCAACCCGGCGCAATGCATCGCGCACCACGCCACGCAGGGCATTTTGGGCCAGTTGGTCATAGCGCATCAGGTCTTCAGGCATAGATCGTTTTCCTCAAACGGGTCGACTCAACGCAAAGGAATACTACGTTGCAAAACATTCCGCAGCCCCCAACTCACACTATCCCCACCCATGAAAGTGCCGGTTTCTGTTGCCAGGTACCGGCGGACCCCGCCTAAAACTGCTAAGCCTCAGGACTTTGGTTTCGGCACTCGCACTGCATTAAGCAGCGAGAGCAACCGGAGCATAGTTGTCATTTGCAACTACTTGTTCAGCCCGATAACGTCGGAACCATCACGGGCAAAGCTCCACCCTTTACACCCTCGTCGATCCTAGTTCGCCCCCATCAGAGCCGCTTGCGGCTGCCGTTTGAAGTCAAACGGCTGTGGTGGAGGCGCCGGGTACTGCCCCCGGGTCCGAATGGTTTATTACGATGGCATTTTATCACCATAGCCGACCATTGCTGGTTGGCATCCCTGATATAGGAGGTTCGCCGGCAATGTGAAAGGGCCAGATGGAATCTTTCGGAAAGGGGCCTTACAAAGGCTAATTTGGATGCTATAGGTGGATTGGAAGGCACATGCCTTTTGCCAAATAGAGGGGGAGTTATCTAATGGCTGACTATGCTACCGATATCGCCAATTACACGTCCAAAGTGAATGCTGATGCAGTGACTTCAATTGTGAAGTTTTGCGGCATTGCATTGCGCGGAAAAGATTCACAATGGGTTTCGATGAAGGATCCCAAGGAAGTGAAGCGTGTGGTTAACGGGTTTTGCGCAAAAAAACTTGGACTTGACGCAAAAACTGCGGCAACTGCGGTTCGCGCGGTTGGCGAAAAAATGGGCGCAGACAAGACAAAGCATCGCGTCACGGTTTATTATCTCGTGGCTGAAGCAACAGGAACGCTTTCAAAGATTTCCTGATCTTTGGAACGTGTAAGGTTTCGGCGGGGCAAAACGCCCCGCCGTTTCTATTTGTGAAGAGAATCGGCTAGCCTGAGGGACATGAAACAATATCTCGATCTCATGCGGCATGTCCGCGACCACGGCACCCAAAAGGGTGACCGCACCGGAACAGGCACAAAATCAGTGTTTGGCTACCAGATGCGCTTTGATCTGGCGGCGGGATTTCCGGCTGTGACAACCAAGAAACTGCATTTGCGTTCCGTCATCATTGAATTGCTGTGGCTGCTGAGCGGTAATACCAACATCAAGTTCCTGCATGACAACAAGGTTTCCATTTGGGATGAGTGGGCCGATGCAAACGGTGACCTGGGCCCCGTCTATGGGGCGCAGTGGCGCTCATGGCCATCGCGCGACGGCTCGGTGATTGACCAGATTGCCTATACGGTTTCGCGCATAAAAACAAATCCCAATTCGCGCCGACTGCTGGTGACTGCATGGAACCCGGCCGACGTGGACAAGATGGCATTGCCACCCTGCCACTGCCTGTTCCAGTTCTATGTGGCAAACGGCAAGCTGTCATGCCAGCTCTACCAGCGCTCGGCCGACATTGTCTTGGGCGTGCCGTTCAACATTGCCTCCTATGCCATGCTCACCCACATGATGGCCCACGTCACAGGCTTGCAGGTTGGAGAGTTCATCCACACCCTGGGGGATGCGCATATCTACGACAACCACCGTGAGCAGGTTGAAATGCAACTGGCGCGCCAGCCCTATGCATTGCCGCGATTGGTCTTTAAACGCGATGTGAAAGCCATCGATGAATTTAACTACGAGGATTTTGAAATCGTGAACTATCAATCGCATCCGCACATCGCTGCTCCCGTGGCAATCTAGGCCATGAAGAATCTGGGAAGCGACTTGCGCCAAGTTTCATCGCCTTGGCTATATTCCACCAAATATTCGGCAGGACTGTGGACCGGCGTTGGACTTGCCATCGTCCTGGTTTTGGCAAACGCGCTGTTGCAATTGCTGTCGGGCATGTCGGTGCTCACGTTTATCCTCAGGAGCGGATTTGACGACCAGAAGGAAGTTGTGAAGGCGTTCATTATCGGCATTTTTCCGGCGTCGGTCTTGACGGCGTTGGTTGTCTGGCATGTCGCAAAAATCAGGGGAGGGGAGCCGCGTGAGATATTGTCGTTGCGTTGGCCAAGCCTTAGCGTGCTCGGCTGGATATGTGTGATCGCCGCATTTCTGCTGACGATGTACGCGATGATATTTGTTGTCGTGACCGTGTTCCATATCGACATGGCGCAATACACGCCGGGACCGAACGGCGAGCCGCCGTCAACCGGTTCTGCCGGCATGGTGAAAGAAGCCATGTTTGATATGGCCAATGAACCGTTATTATATTGGCTGGCATTTCCGGCGATTACGCTGGGTGCACCAGTGGCCGAAGAACTCATCTTCCGGGGTTTCCTGTTTTCAGTTTTGGCCAACAGCAGGGCAGGGCTTTCGGGTGCAACGCTGATCACAGCGGCCTTGTGGTCGCTCATGCATGTGACAGAGCCGTGGTTTGCGGTTGGCGTTATCTTTCTCATGGGGCTGGTGCTGGGTGCCTTGCTTATCCGCTTTGGCAGCCTGTGGGTGACGATGGCATGCCATGCGATTTGGAACGCCTCCTACGCGTTGGTGATTTTCGGGATGCAGCCGCAATGAGCTTGCTCATCCGCCAGGCTGTCTTGGGTGATGAACACGTGGTGTTTGACTATATCTGCAAACTTGCCGATTACGAAAAGCTGCGCCATGAAGTTGAAGCCACGGTGGGCGACATTCGCGAAGGTCTGTTCGGTGCCACCCCTTACGCGTTTTGTGATCTCGCCTACTGGAACGACAAGCCCGCAGGCTTTGCCCTGTGGTTTTACAATTATTCCACCTTTCGCGGGAGGGCCGGAATCTATCTTGAGGACCTGTTTGTCGATAAATCGATGCGCGGGTTTGGTATCGGCAAATCGCTGTTGCAACACTTGGCCAAGCGCTGTGTAACAGAGGGCCTGCCACGTTTGCAGTGGTGGGTGCTGGACTGGAACGCACCATCCATTGACTTTTACAAATCCCTGGGGGCAGAGGTGCTGGATGAATGGACGGTTTTTCGCGTGTCAGGTGACGCCTTGCGAAGATTGGCGGCAGCATGATCAAGGTGCGCGCGGTCAAGCCCGGCGGGGGTCCGGCACTTGAGGCACTGGCCAGATGAGCAGGATTGCATTTGTTGTTGCCGTTTCGCGCAATGGGGTTATTGGGCGGGCTGGTGGCCTGCCGTGGCATATTTCCTCTGACCTCAAACGCTTCAAGGCGATCACCATGGGAAAGCCCGTCATCATGGGGCGCAAGACGTGGGAAAGCCTGCCAAAGCGACCACTGCCCGGGCGTGCGAATATTGTGATTACGCGGCAGGATAATTACCGCGCCGAAGGAGCAACGGTCGTGGCGGATGTGGCAGCGGCAATTGCGGCGGCGGGAAATGTTGCGGAAATTGCGGTCATCGGCGGGGGTGAAATATTCCGCCTGGTGTTTCCCATGGTGAGCCGTATCTATCTCACCGAGGTTGACCTCGAAGTTGACGGTGATACCTATTTTCCCAAGCTGGCACCTGACAGATGGCAGGAGATCTCCCGCGAACGCCACGAGGCAGGACCAGGCGACGTTGCGGGCTTTACGCTTTACACCCTTGACCGACTGAAATGATGGACATTCCCCGGCAGGCTTCCTATATCGACATTTGAGAGTTTTAACCCCTAACAAGCGGAATCAGCAGGACATGCCATGGAATAGTGATGACGGTGGCGGCGGCAAGGGGCCGCTGAACCAGGGGCCATGGGGGCAGGGGCCAAGGGGGCCAAAAAACACTGGTGGCGGTGGCCGTGGGCCGGGTGGCGTGCCACCCGACCTTGATGAACTCATCCGGCGCGGCAAGGACAGCCTGAAGAACATTGTTCCCACCGGCGGCGGCGGCTCGTGGATGCTGCCAATTGCGCTGTTTGCAGCTTTTTGGCTGTTCAATTCGATTTACCAGGTGCAACCCGATGAAAATGGCATCGTGCTGCGCTTTGGTGCCTATGCGCGTACCTCCGGCCCGGGCTTGCACTTTGCATTCTGGCCGATTGAAAAAATGGAGCGTTTGCGGGTGGAATCGGAAAACCAAACCTCCATCGGTGATGCGGGCGATGAAGGCCTGATGCTGACGGGCGACGAGAACATGGTCGACATCAAGTTCAAGGTCTTGTGGAAGATCAATGACGCAAAGAAATACCTGTTCAATGTGCAAGATCCGCAGGAACAGTTTGTGCAGGCGGTTGCCGAAAGTGCCATGCGTGAAATCGTCGGCCGCACACC